>CAZARW010000148.1:0-2543 GCA_964487645.1 uncultured Prolixibacteraceae bacterium | reverse complement strand
AAATGGTATACTTTTGGATTGAAATACTGGTATACTTTTAAGTTGAAAAAAACACCTTTTTATAGAGATAACAAAAACGACTTTGGTGTAATTCCGAAGTATTCTTTAAACTTCTCAGTAAAATGGCTTAGATTAGAATACCCCACCATATATCCTACTTCAGAGACGCTATATTTTTTTGTGCTTAACATCTTTCTAGCTTCATTCATTTTAATGTTCATAGCAAACTGATAAATACTTATTCCAAACACTTGCTTGAAAAGTCGTTGAAGTTTTCTTTCACTTATTCCACTCTCTTTGGCAAGAGAGACGGTTTTAGGTATTGAAATATACTCTTGAATGAGGATATCCTTAACTTTAAACAATTGTTTGATGTCATGAGGCGTAATTTTTACAATTTGTGAATTAACGGGGCGATTTAAAATTTTTTCAAATAATAAATGTATCAGGCTTAAAGTGTTGGCATACAGATGTATTTTTGATAAAGGATGATTCATCTTGTTTTTTATAGTTTTCTCCATCTGACTTAATACTTCAGACATTTTATAGCTGATATCTTCAAAAAGAAAAAAATCTGAAGAAGATAAAATAACATTGTTTAAATAGTTATTTTGCTCTAAAATATTCTCTTGCAACCAGTTTTTATCAATAAATAAAGTGATGTTTTTCACCAAAACTCCTTTGGGAAATGTATATTTTGTTTCAATTGAATTGGCTGGTAGAAATATGCCATTGGGAGAGTCTTTACCAATTTCTTTTTTTTCGGTATTTAGCTCCTGCTTTATACCACTATTTGACAACCAAAATATAATGGGAATAATGTTAATATTTGCACTTTTCTTTCGAATAATGGTTGTTGGCTCATTTAGTAACAGCTCATAATAAGTTATAAGGATATTATCGCTAAACTGAATTTGTGAGAAAAATCCTTCTCCGTGATCAGGAGGAATATTAAAACCTCTATTTTCAATTTCTACTCCTAATTGACTTGCAATTTCGGGCAAAAAGCTGTCAATTTTATTTATACAGAATTCGATTTTCATGTTTATTTTAATTCTTTCTTACTCTGAAAAAAAATCGTTACAGTTAGTGTGTGAGGCTTGCATAAAACGTTTCACAAATATGAGTTGCCAATTGTGGATTGCCTGCCAGCCGGTATGGCAGGCGCAATAAATTATATTTTGCTTTTAGTTTCCACTATTTGTTTTTCATTCAAATAACCAAGTGTTACTAAGTCGTTTATGTTTTTTATTAAATATGTTTTTCCGTTTGAAATTACATAAAGATCATCACAAATGTCGATTACATGCTCATATAAGTGGTCAGTAATTATTACTCCTTTATTTTTCTTTTCTTTATTTATTATCGTTTTCAAAATGTCTACGTGTACAGGCATTATCTGCGAAAATGGTTCATCAAGCATACAAAACTTTGTATTTGAAGCAAGAATAATGTATACCTCTATTATCCTGTGTTCTCCCCCCGATAGATTTTTTAGTTTAGAATTGTAGTATTTTTTAAAATCGGGGAATAAATCAAAAAACTTGCTGAAATCAAGATTGAAATCATTAAAAATCCTTTTAATTGTAAAGCTTTTAGGTACAAAGTTAAATTGGGGTAAATATCTAAATATTTCTGGATTTTTATAGCCATTAAAAATTACTTCTCCATCGATTCTTACTGATTTATTATTTGTTTCTAGTTCACCATAAATTTTTCTCATTAAACAAGTTTTACCAGTTCCATTTCGTCCAAGTATCCCCAGAGTTTTTCCTGTCTCATTTTTGAGATATACATCTTGTAATACTCTTTTTGTACCAAATTCAAGAATTATACTATCAACTTCGAGGGAGTGTGTCATGAATTTTTATCGCTAAAATGATCGTCAATATCAAAAAAACAAGAAAATCAAAGATTAAAGTCGGCAACCACAATTTAACTTTTGACATACCTAAATTTTTATAATAATAAAATTGATTCTTTTTGTAACTATTTGTCGCATACACAATAATCGCAAGTGTGAAAATCTTAAACCAAAAAAATGCTTGAATCATATGTATGCCATTTTTGCCAAAACCATATAACAGTGCCATACAAATTAATGTAATAGCACAACTCGTAAAAGCATATGATTTATAAAAAAAAAGTATAAGACGAAGCTGTTTCATAATGAACTTTTTAACGGAAAAATGCATCTTTAATTATCTGCACATTGAATTATTTATATAAAAATTCATAGATGCACTAACGCAAAATTATAATGGCTACCAGCAGTTTACCCATAAACGAATATCATGTCCGAAAAAACGGGCAATTTTTAGCCATTTTAAGCTGTCGTTGTAAAATCGTTATAATTTTTCAGTTTGATAACGGGTGTTATTAAGCCGAAGTCTGCTTCGTCAATTGAATTCTATTCAATTGTTGTACTGGTATCGAGTTTTATTTTTGATAATCCCAAAATACCTCTTAAAAATCCATCAATCAATGATATTGGAAACAAAATCAGACCACCAATATGCATTCCTAATTCATAAATCAATGAG
>CAZARW010000147.1:0-2552 GCA_964487645.1 uncultured Prolixibacteraceae bacterium | reverse complement strand
ACACATATAGAGTATTGTCAACACCTTAAAAAAGCTTAACAAACTATTGTACTTTAATATATACAGAGATTACTGCAAATGCATTATCCATAAGAGAATCTGCGGTGTTTGGGTATCATTGTTAAGTGGGTTTAATGTGTTAATTACTATCAATAATAATAATAATAATAATAATCTCAAAATAAATTGATGTTTTTTTATTATAAAATGTATTTTTTTTGACCAATGGATGTTTTGAGTTGACGAAACAATCAGAATAATAAAAATAAAACGTAAATATTATTTTATTGTTGTGACATATTGTCGGGTAATACCTTATTGGCAGAATATTTGTAATTTCGTGACCTGAAAACATTAATCATTATACAATATGAGCAGTAAAGCAAAAGATACAGAAAAACAAACGGGGAATAAAACCATGAAGGATAAAGAAAAAAGCGAAAAAATGACAGCTCCCAAAAATGCAAAAACAGACGAAAAGTCAAAAAATAAAAAGAAAGAAAAAATCAGTGAAACCGAAATACTAAAAATCCGCATTACTGAGCTCGAAGATGCTTTGGGGCAAAAAGAAGATCAGCTTTTAAGGGCGCAGGCCGAATTTGATAATTACCGCAAACGTACATTAAAAGAAAAAATGGAGCTGACAAAATCGGCCGGCGAATCGATATTTTTAAATATTATTCCGGTTATCGACGATTTTGAAAGAGCACTTGCTGCTATGGGCAAAGATGCCGAAAACAATGCAATAGTTGAGGGTTTGCAGTTAATATACAAACGCTTTACAGGCTTTTTAAGCCAAAATGGTATAAGCGAAATTAAAGCTATTGAAGAAGATTTTGATACTGATTTACACGAAGCAGTTACTAAAATACCGGCTCCAAGCAAAGAGCTTAAAGGAAAAGTGGTTGACGTAATTCAGAAAGGTTACAAATTACACGATAAAGTTATACGCTACGCCAAAGTAGTCATTGGAGAATAAAAAAACCAGGAGGAAGTAATGAGCAAACGCGACTACTATGAAGTACTTGGGGTTTCAAAAAACTCAACACCCGAAGAAATAAAAAAAGCTTACCGTAAAAAAGCACTTCAGTATCATCCCGATAAAAATCCGGACAACAAAGAAGCTGAAGAAAAATTTAAGGAAGCTGCCGAGGCATATGAGGTTTTGAGCAACCCCGAAAAGAAACAACGATACGATCAGTTTGGACATGCCGGCATGAGCGGTTCGTCGGGATTTAGCGGCCAAAACATGAATATGGACGACATATTCTCGATGTTTGGCGATATTTTTGGCGGACATTTTGGCGGATTTGGCGGATTTGGTGGTGGTGGCCGTTCACACAGCCAACGTGTTTCGCGAGGACAAAATCTTCGGGTTAAAGTTAAACTAACACTCAAAGAAATTGTACATGGCACCGAAAAGAAAATTAAAGTCAGCAAATATGTAAGCTGTAGTGCATGTAGCGGATCGGGTGCTAAAGATGGCTCGTACTCTACCTGTTCAACCTGCCATGGCACAGGGCAGGTAACCCGCGTTTCGAATACCTTTTTGGGGCAAATGCAAACAACATCGGCATGCCCTACCTGCGGAGGCGAAGGAAAGATTATTACCAATAAATGTACTGTTTGCTATGGCGAAGGAATTGTTAAAGGCGAAGAGGTTATCAGCCTCAACATTCCGGCAGGTGTAGCCGAAGGCATGCAACTCTCGATGAGCGGAAAAGGAAATGCTGCACGAAGAGGAGGTATAAACGGCGACTTAATTGTACTGATACAAGAAGAAGAACACCCTGAACTCATACGCGACGAAAACGACCTTATATATAACCTTTACCTCAACTTGCCCGAACTTGCACTGGGTACTACTGCCGAAATACCCACTGTTGACAGTAAAGTTAAAGTTAAAATTGATTCGGGTACTCAACCCGAAAAAATTCTGCGTTTACGAGGGAAGGGAATCCCCGATGTAAATGGCTACGGAAAAGGTGATTTGCTGGTTCGGATTCACGCATGGGTGCCAACAAAAATTTCAAACGACGAAAAAGCATTACTCGAAAAAATTGCTGACATGCCTTCGTTTAAAGAAAAACCTGACGGAGAATCAGCAAAGAAAGATTTTTTTAAAAAAATGAGGGGGATGTTTTAATAAACTTCTTTACCATTATAATACAATAACAGGCCGCAAATTTTTGCAGGCCTGTTTTTTATGGGAATAATTAAAAAAATAAGATCGTTAAATTTTTGAAAACAAACAACAGGGTTGTTTTACATAAAAACTAAATATCTACAACCTACACAACAGTTTAATCAAAAAACAGAAATAACTTATTGTGAATAAATTTATAACGTTTAATACACGATAAAAAACACACGCTCATAAAAAACACAGTCTATATATCAAACACAAAAAGCCCCGCCGAATAATCGACAGGGCCTATAAAATCATAAACAAACATTCTGTTTCTACACCGCTAAAAACGATATCAGTACACCTGCAGCAACTGCCGAACCAATTACACCAGAGATGTTACTGGCCATACAATATTGCAGCA
>CAZARW010000146.1:0-2659 GCA_964487645.1 uncultured Prolixibacteraceae bacterium | reverse complement strand
ATACAGAATAGTACAATGCGGGCATGGATGTTCCATGGAAACCGCAGTCCAAAGTCTATTAATCGTTTGTAATTCATTATTTATAATTTGTGCCGTGTAATCTTACGCTACACCCGACGGGTTTAAATTTATTGATTTTTTTCTAAAGAAATTTCTTTTTGAGGTAAGCCACCAGGCTACCAGTGCCCCGAAAATGCCGTTCGAGATGCTCACTTCAACAAAATGGTACATCCTGATTTCGAAAGGCATAAACGGATTAGGGAAGAAAAGCAGTATAGTTGGCAGTAAGCCCATGAACAATGCCGTTGCAATAACTTTTTCTGTACGGCTTCCTTTAAGCCAAAGCACCAAAGGCAAGCAGAACAGTACCCACAATGCCCCCCTGAATATTTGGATAATAATTAAACCGTTCGGGTCAATATTGTTTACACTGGTTTCGTAAAATTCACGGAGTGTTTCCGATTGAAAAGCAATGTAAGTACCAAAGAAGAAATAAAGCGACATATATACTACCGAAAGAATGGGGATTTTATAACCCCAACCATGCAGCATTGAATGGTTTTCAGCTTTATAAATCGTTGCTGTTTTTTTCTTCCATAGTAAAGTAGCAAAGGTCGAAGCAGTGAAGATTACTACAAATCCCATGATAAAGATTCTTAGCAATTCCGATTGTCCCATGGTGGGGAATGCTTCCCTGAAGATCCAGGTTTCCATTTGGGTCATAAAAAGCTGAATGCCGTAAACAACCAATGTGGTGGCAGCAATTCGCTTCCAGCCGCTTAGTTCGAGCCGATTCGTGAGATAGGCAATGGCAAGACAGTTAATCAGCAATTGGGTTAACAAAGCGCCAATAGCGCCGGGACTGGGTTCCACCTCAACGGCAGAGGGATAAAGAGCTTCACTCAACATGGTGATTATAAGGTAGAATGCAAACAGTCCCGTAAATTTTAAGGTAAACATCAATTTGTGTTTCATGGCTTGTTAATTTGTTTTTAAATCCATGACAAATTTTACCCAAAATACACAGATACAAAAACAAAGCTTGCAGAGCTGTAAAAATATTGTGCTTAACTGCTTGGTTTTAATATCGAATTGTATATTTCCAGTTATCAAATGTTTAGTGAAGTACAATTTGGCTCTCACTTAAATTGCTTTTTTTCATCTTCCTAAAAGTATTAATTTCTACAATATAAATTGTAGCTGTTTTTAGGGAAGATTACACAACAAGTCGTTAGTCGACAGTTGTAGACGAATTCCTTTGCAACATAAGGCGGCAATATCACGCAAAAAGTGGGACAATTTGTGTATTAATAACTTTGGAAACGAAACCGAATAGTATGATCATTACAAAATCTGAATACGTCTTTTAGGAGTCCAATACCAACTACATTAATGATGAGAATATGGTTGTAAATATCGTAAATAATACGGTAGTTGCCTTTTCGGTAAAGATAGAAATTTTGGCCTTTCAGCTTTTTGGAGCCTTTTGGTCGTGGGTTTTGTGTAAGGTTTTTATGACTTTAAAATAGGTTCAGCAATTATTCCCGATAGTTTGAAGAGCTGCTTTTGAACAGTTTTGGTAATGGTTATTTTGGAATAAGGTATTTCTTGCTTTGCGATTTTACACGGTAGTAATGTCTTGTATTTTTCGGTTCTTCAACTTGTTTGATCATTTATATTATATTCGATAATCGGGCAGTATAATAGCTACTTTTTGCTCCTCATTGACTTTAATATCATCTGAAATAAAATTCTTTGGTATTTATTTAGGCAAGAGAATTTATTATATGTAGAGAAAAATAACTATTCAAATAATTTATAAATTATTTCTTTAATTGTATCCCAATTCTTGAACACTATGTGGAAAAAGATAAACGAGATAAATATTATAAACATGTTCAATATTGTCATTTTTTTTCTTTTCTTCATTTTTCTGGATTATGTAAATAAATTGTATAACTGTACTCCAATAATTACTAAAGCATAAACTAATAAAATATAGTATACTGTCTTTAAGACAAGAAGTTCTTTTTTCTTGTTTTTCATGGGGTTTGATGTTATTTTAAAGAATATGATCATATGCAATAACGATTAAAGATAATACGAAAAATATCAATAATGGAATAATTGCTTTTTTGTAATACTTAATTTGTTCTTCGATTGTTTTCATGATTGATAATTTTAAAGGCTGTTATCTTAATCGATAACAGCCCAAATTCTTTTATATTTTACAGCGATAAACTGAATCATTCGCCATCGACTCTACAAAATCATCAGTTGCTTTTTCAATAGCACCTATAATTGTTCCATGGACTTTACCAACGAAATTGAAAAATCCACCACCATTTATAAATTGTAATTCTTGAGAATTAAGTTCATTATAAGTTTTCATTTCTAATTATTTTAGTTTGTTGCATTATTATAACCTTCCTGGAAGCCTTCTTTATAATCAATTGCTGCTTTTATAAAACCAATGATATAACCTAAAACTTTCCCGTATACTCTTCCAGCATCTCCAGTTCCTCCACCATTGATGCTAATACTTTCTTTTTTTGATAATTCAATATACATAATTACTGGTTTTAATTCAATTATTAACATTCTTGTTTTCATGAATGTTATTTACGATTATTTTTCCACCAACGACCGTTTGTATCGT
>CAZARW010000145.1:0-2667 GCA_964487645.1 uncultured Prolixibacteraceae bacterium | reverse complement strand
AAAAATGCAATTTTTCATCTGTCAAACTTCAATTTAATTTGCCGTTTGGTCGAAGGGAAATACCCAAGCTACAATTCGGTTATCCCTACCAACAATCCAAACAAAATGCAAATCGACAGGCTTGAACTGTACAATACGCTCCGCAGGGTTTCGGTGTTCTCAAACCAGGCAAGCAACCTTGTACGCCTTAAACTATCAGGTAATCAACTGGTCGTTTCAGCACAAGATGTCGACTATTCAATTTCGGCTGTCGAAAGACTCAATTGCCAATACGAAGGCGATGAACTCGAAATTGGATTCAAATCTCCTTTTTTAATCGAAATCTTATCGAATATTTCATCAGCCGATGTTCGGATCGAATTATCAGATCCAACCCGTGCAGGCATAATGCTGCCAGCCGAAAAAGATTTTGACGAAGAAGATATACTCATGCTTTTAATGCCGATGATGATTAATGCATAAAATATGCACCTTACACATTAATTTTTTTTACCTCAATATAAAGCGCTGAGTTTATTGCAGCGCTTTTTTATTCATTTTAAATTAGTTATATGAACCTGAATTTACGTAACCCTATTGTATTTTTCGACCTCGAAACCACCGGTATAAATGTAGCATCAGACAGAATTGTGGAACTTGCCATGCTTAAAATCCACAATAATGGCAGCGAAGAAGAAATGCTCATGCGCATTAACCCCGAAATGCATATACCCGACGAAACTTCACAAATACATGGAATTACCGATGCCGATGTTGCCGATAAACCCTCGTTTAAAGAAGTTGCAAAATCGGTAGCAGCCTTTATCGAAGGATGCGATTTGGCCGGGTTCAATTCGAACCGCTTCGACATTCCGCTGCTGGCCGAAGAATTTCTCCGGGCTGGTGTTGATATCGATATCAAAAAAAGAAAATTTGTTGATGTACAGGCTATTTTTCATAAAATGGAAAAACGCACACTCGAAGCTGCATACAAACTGTATTGCAATAAAGACCTTGAAAACGCTCACAGTGCAATGGCCGATACAAGAGCTACCTACGAAGTACTAAAAGCTCAGCTCGACAAATATCAAAATATTGAATACTCTGATAATCGCGGAAATAAAACAAAACCGGTTGTTAATGATATTGATGAACTTTCGAAATTCTCATCGTACAACAAAAATGTCGATTTTATGGGACGAATTGTATACGACGAAAATGGTGTCGAAATATTCAACTTTGGCAAAAACAAAGGTATCCCGGTTGAAAAAGTTTTGAAAGAACAACCCGGCTACTACGGATGGATAATGAATGGTGATTTTCCGCTTTATACTAAAAAAATTCTTACGGCTATTAAATTGCGAACATTTAACAAATAAAAAAGTAAAAAAACATCGTCCCAAAATAAAACTCCAGGCAACGTACAATTGAGGTTTACATTAAATATGTTTTATTGCGCAATATAATAAGCCAATAAAACACGGTTATGAACCATAACATAAATGCAAAACACATGAAAACCCTTATTATTGGAGCAGGTGCTGTTGGAACCATAGTGGCAGGTATGCTGGCACAAAAAGGGTTTGATGTACATTTAGTTTGCAAAAACAAACAGCAGGCAGAGCATATTAATAAAATTGGGTTAGCTTTCGAAATTAAAAAACGTACGTATTATCAACCCATAAAAGCTTTTGACAATATTACCCCACTTACCAATAAGCACTACGATTATATTTTTTTTACAACAAAAGCTTTTGATATGCAAACTCCGGCGCAACAAGCTCTGGCAAAACTTTCAGAAAATGGATTAATGGTTCCTTTTCAAGATGGATACTGCGAAGAAATGCTTACCCGAATTGCCGGTTCCGAAAGAGTAGTTGGTGCTATTATAGCATGGGGAGCAACATACAACAACGACAAACACCTTGCAAGCATGTCGTCAAAAGGAGAAATGATTATTGGAAAACTTGATGGCTCTGATGATCCGCGTCTCGACAATTTACAATACATGCTAAACCAAATTGCTCCAACCAAAGTGGTAAACAATATTCACGAACAAATATATTCAAAACTCATTATTAACTCGTGTGTTACAACACTTGGTGCTATAACCGGTTATAATGTCGGAGCATTAATTACTGTAAAAAAATTACGAAATACTTTTCTCCAAATTATTAATGAAGCAATTCTTGTTGCCGATATTTTAAAAATTGAAATTCCCGATTACACCGACCGCATTAATTATTATCGTTTGGTCAGAGGCACGTCTATTTATCACCGGTTACGTAAACACATTCACATTTTAATTTTTGGATTTAAATACCGAAAAGTAAAATCTTCGGGTTTACAATCGCTTGAGCGAAACGAACAAACCGAAGTGGATTATCTGAACGGATACCTGGTTGATAAAGCAAACGAAATTGGCATTGAACTTCCGGTAAACAGTCGTTTGGTTGAAATGGTTCACGAAATTGAAAACGGCAAACGAAAAATTCAAGCTCAAAACCTCGACGAAGCTTTATTTGGGCTAAAATAACCCCAATCATCATAAAAATTTGTTCGTTGAAAATTACAAGAAATAAAAAAGAGTGGCTAAAAAACCACTCTTCTGAAATATTTAATACATGTTTTTTTTATAAACTATCGCCAAAATCTTCTCTGAATTTTGCCTGAAGTTTTTCGGCCCAA
>CAZARW010000144.1:0-2747 GCA_964487645.1 uncultured Prolixibacteraceae bacterium | reverse complement strand
GATCGATTCGTTAAAATATTTGCATAAGTCGTAGCTCTATTTTCGTTGTTTTTTCAGGGCTTTTGGGGTGAATTTGTCATCGTATTTACAAAATGACGATAAAAATTTACGTTTTAGACACTGCATGTCGTGTAGATTTCTCAATTTTATGTACAATTTAAAACTATTTGAAATGAAAGGGAAAATACTTATTGCAGTTTGTGTGTTGGTTTGTATAGTACAATCCTGCATACCTCAAATTGGAGGAGACGATCCGGAGAAAAAACAAGATGCTGATGAATCAAAATTTTTAGTTCTTCTTCAAAATGCTGATGGAAATATTGGCGAGGGATCTTCGTTGTCTTTGTTAACAGTAACAAATGGTGTGCCTGTATATGAGCATCTTCAGTTTTTATATCCATCGCGAAACTTACGCGATAATGTAGATATTAATAACGGCAGGGTAGCAATAGGTTTACATTATGATTTTAATACCGATGGAAAATCCAGAACATCAATTGGTGCCTGGTTCGATTTTGATGGTACAACCTGGGAAGAGTTGCCATTATTATCGTCGGGTAGTGAAAACCGATATTCATATCTCGATGTGGGAACAGTAAAAGTTAGCGAAAGCGGGCATGTTTTTTATCTGTCATCATCTAACGATAGTTGGTATCACGATCAGTATCGTGCTTCGTTGGTTCGTTACGATCCGGAAACAAAAGAACTTAAACAAGCAAATTCTCTTGATGGGTTTGTGCTTGAACAGCCTGAACGAGGTTTAGATACCGAAACAGCTATTCACGGTACCTTATTTTTCCCTTCAAACGATGGACGATATGTTTATGGTTATGCCAGAGCCTTTGGAGTCGATTTTGGCTCATATCACTGGGATTATGAAATACTGTACCGATACGATTTTGAGACAGATAGTTATACTCGCTTGGGAAATGCTGCCGATAAGCATGTTGGTATATTAGGTATAACCTCCGACAGACAATACCTGGCTTATTCTACTACTGTTGATGGAGTTTATTACAGAAACCTGGTGCATACCTCAAGCAATACTGTTATTGAAACAACTTTGTCGGGCGGACAGGCATATAATAATTCTACACGTTGGAACGGCTCAGGGTATTGCTCGGGAGAAACCAACAACACAATTGGTATTTATAATATGCTTGCCGGAACAAGTCACGATATTTCGACTCCTACAAGGCCAAATTTGTCTCAGTACGATGCCGATGGAAATAGAATCTATTTTATGATTGATGATTATAGTGGAAAATTTTTGTGTCGCACAAGCGATAATTCAGCTGAAGCGACTATCGATACTTTGTGTATGTTGAGGTCGGATGTGGATGAATTTTTAGTAATAAAATAGAAAATTAAATAACATTTTTGAAAGGTCGTTTGTTAATGCAAATGACCTTTTTTTATATATTTATATGATTACTTTCATTAAATATTTTTTATGTCCGAATTTATAGCAAATCATAGTCATCGAAATCATAATTTATATGAGTTTTCGAAAAAGCTTATTGTAACAGGGAGCGCAAAAGAGTATTTTCATATTTACGAATCGATAATTAATACTGTTTCTGCTAACGAAACAATGCAGATTATTGATCGCCTTTTACTCGACGATATTCCTTTCGAAAAAATAAAAGAAAATTTGGGAAAGTTACTCAATGTGTTTCATAAGTCGCTTAAAAGTCAGGCTCGTGAAATACCCCCTACTACGCATTTTTTGCATTATATGATGCTCGAAAACAGGGGGGTTGAAAATATTTTTAGTGATATTAAAATGCTTTTGAAACAACAAAAAGAGAAATCGGATAAAAGGTTTGATGCACTGAAAAAATTACTTGAGAATTTGCAGCAATACGAATTGCACTACATTAAAAAAGAAAATATTTTGTTTCCTTATATCGAGAAAACGATTCCTCACTACAGATGTTTGCAACTTATGTGGTCGTTTCACGACGATTATCGAAATTTGTTGAAACAATTGTTGAAACAGGTTGATAGTCAGAGGGTGGATTTAAAACAGTTTAATAAAACTTTGGGCGATTTATTCTTTGTAGTTCTTCCTGTTATATTTCGCGAAGAATATATTTTGTACCCCATAGCTTTACAAACTATTCCAAAATTGGTATGGAATGATATGTTATTGCAAAGTCGCGAAATAGGGTGGTGCTATAGCAATGAGCCCGAATATACAAAAATCCCTAAGGAGAAACAGCCTGATTTTATTGGCGATTTGATTGATTTAAAAACAGGCATACTCGATCCGCAGCAAATTATTTTGATGCTTGAAAACCTTCCGGTTGATATTACTTTTGTTGATGAAAACGATGAGGTTCGATATTTCTCAGGAGCAAAACACCGTATATTTCAACGCTCAAAAGCCATTATAGGGCGCAAAGTGCAAAATTGTCATCCTAAAGAAAGTGTACATGTGGTAAATGAAATTATTGAGTCGTTTAAAAACGGTTCTAAAACCCATGCTGATTTCTGGATACAAATGAAGGGGCTTTTTATTCACATTCGCTATTTTGCCTTACACGACCAATCAGGAAATTACAGGGGCACCATTGAGGTGAGCCAGGATGTGACCGAAATACGAACTCTTAAAGGAGAACAACGATTGTTAGACCGGGAGAATGAATAATATTGATAGAATTAAACTCAAAGATTGAATAGTATGGACATTAAAAAAGTTAAAGAACAGGCAATTGTAGAAACTGTACATAAAGTTGATGTAC
>CAZARW010000143.1:0-2781 GCA_964487645.1 uncultured Prolixibacteraceae bacterium | reverse complement strand
ATCTGGTAAAAATATTTCTTTTGCCCTTCGAAGGCCGACCAGCCATAAGCCCCGGTTGCCATATTGGCCACAGCCCAGCCGCCAAGCACCATCATTCCGCCGTTATTGATTTTCATGCCCTGCTCGCAAAATGAATTTCCTCCAACAATATTTTGCGCATGAATATTTGAAATCACAAAAATAAATATGGCGAAAACAACCAGTTGTTTCAAATTACGTAGGTTCATTGCATTACTTTTTAGTTTATTTACAATAAACCCCATACCAGCTAATTAGTTTAAACAAGACAACTAAAATTTGGCATAAAGTCACTACTCCTACAAGGGGTTAACTGTATTTGGATATTAAAGGTTTTTTACACTTATCCAATCGCGTGATTTAGCAGAACATCAATGTTCAAAGTTTAAATCGGTGCCCGTTTATCTATAAAATTTTTCGAATATTTCTCAATCTCCATATCTCTAAATGAACTACATCTTACCCCAAAATTGAAAAAGAGAATAGATCTAATGTAAACGCTAAAATTCTTTTTTTATATGTAGCAGTCTGGTTTTTGATTATGTAACTTTTATATCCCACCACTTACCTTAGTCAGATTTCCACATCAACATCAACTTTTAGTTGCATTGCTTCGTTGTGCAGTCTTTGCTCAAAACCTTCGTAGGTTGAATATACTTCATCGTGCAATCCACTACCTGCCATAAAATAAAAATCGATACGACTAGATATATCAAAAATTGTATAATACGAATTTGTAATATGCTCGTTCTCGTCTGAAAGTGTAAAAACTTCAAGATTGTCTTTTCCGGGAGCAATAATCGCCATACCCAAATTGTTTTCGTTTACTGTATTATTGCTGTAGGAATAAAAATACGATATACCTTTTTCGGGGATTACATACACATCGGGTGAACCCAATCGATTAAACCCGGCTACAAGTTTTGCATCGCCGGCATCGTCAACATAAACCCGGCTAAAATAATACGGATTACCTGCTTCGATAGTAATTTGTTGGTTAACTGAAATCAGTCTTCCGGCAATATTAATCCGATCAAACTGAAATTCGAATACCGAACGCAGAGGCCCTTGAGTAATCAGTTTATACGTCCCGTTTGCACCGGGCCCTATTTCGTAAATTTTGTCAGACGATATTAATGCTATACCTCCGGCACCAAGTGTTTTACCGGCATCAATAATATTTTCTATTCCATTTTTTGTTTGATCATCAAACTTCAATTTATCGGTAAAAATAATTTTATGCGCGTCTTTATTTAGCATAGCAAATCGATTTCGGGCATCAAAATAATTCCTAAATGCAACAAGTTTGTTTCCCCACACCGGCCCTTCAAAGCAATACGTATTTTGAGTTTTTAAAGAGTCAATATCCTGTAATCTGTTGGCATTTTTAAGATTTACGTTGGTATTTGTTATATCGGCAAAATAAATATTCGTTTTTTGCTCAACACTGTCGGTATTTGCATCCCAGTCAAACATAAATGTCCGGCTTTGTCCTGCTTCAATATCAATTTGAGTAAAAAGCTCGTCCCACACTCCATCGCCCCGGGTATCGTCGAGTTGTGCAGGAATTTTATTCCCCTTGTCATCAACAAGAAATACAATGCTCTGATTTTGCAAATTGCCATATACTGCCTCAATCCGACTACGTTTAATTACCAGCGACTTATTTTTTAAGTCGATACCTGAAGTATTGCTAACTGTAAAACTTGCCTGTTTTTGTGTACATGCAGCAAACAAAATCATTAAAATTACTGTGGATATTATTCTCATTTTGCTGATTTTATGATTAGAAAATGTATTTCTGTTCAAAAATACATTTTTTAATCAAGCAATAAAATAATCAAATTAATGAATTAGCCGATTGTACTAACAGTAGCCTTTGTATCGATTTTTTTCGGCTTTTCAGTTTTTTGCCAGTTTATCAGCAGGAGTACTTGTACCTCTGCTGCCAACGATATTGCATGTACATTTTATTTTAATATTCACACACCAACAAATCAATAGGATCACAAGCCCAAGCTTTGTGTTTACTGCAAGCTTGGGTAAAAGAACAATAACATAAAGGAAAATGCGAAATAGTTTTTATAATAATAGCATCAGCCATCATCAAGCTCAACACTTCACAACCTTTTTTTTCAATAATTAAAAAATCGCCATAAAATATTAACTTTGCACACCAAATTTGAGTGGTATGACAAAAACAAACGAACGGTATATGGCGCGAGGTGTTTCGGCCTCGAAAGAAGATGTGCACAACGCAATTAAAAACATCGACAAAGGGCTTTTTCCAAAGGCTTTTTGCAAAATTGTGCCCGATTACCTGGGCAACGACCCCGATTATTGCAACATTATGCACGCCGATGGCGCCGGTACTAAATCGTCGCTGGCCTATATGTACTGGAAAGAAACCGGCGACCTTTCGGTTTGGAAAGGCATAGCACAAGATGCCCTGATAATGAACATCGACGACCTGCTTTGCGTTGGTGCTACCGATAATATACTGCTCTCGTCGACCATAGGGCGTAACAAAAACAAGATATCCGGCGAGGTAATTGCCGCCATTATTAACGGTACAGATGAACTGTGTGCCGAACTCACCAAAATGGGTGTAACGGTAATTCCAACCGGTGGCGAAACAGCCGATGTAGGCGATTTGGTTCGTACTATTATTGTTGACTCAACCGTTACCTGCCGCATGAAACGCTCCGATGTTATCAGTGCCGACCGTATTGCACCGGGAAATGTAATTGTAGGCTTATCGTC
>CAZARW010000142.1:0-2796 GCA_964487645.1 uncultured Prolixibacteraceae bacterium | reverse complement strand
CAAAAGCATTTCACTTTCTGGTTAAAATCATATGAAAAGCTGCAAAAAGTGAGTGAGTGGCAAAATTTGTTAAGCGAAGGGTATGTTTATAGATATAATTGTGTTTGATAATTGATGTTTTAAGATTTCTGTCATGCCTTGTTGTTCAACCCATTCAGGGTTGGGATGTTGGATGTTATTTTGCCACGGGCTTCACCCGTGGTTATTCATACTATTAAAGCTTTTATTTTCAAAGGCATAGTATGGAACTCACATGCAAATTAATTATCCTCTTGTATGTGAATGTTTTACATGCTCGTTTCATATTAAAGCCTTTCAGGCTTGCATTAATTGCATAATCATATTTCAAGACTTTTTCAGATTCTTAATATCCTCTTCCAATTCTTTTAAACTGGCTTCCTTCTCAATGGCTTTTTGTTGTTGTTTGAATTTTTCATATTCTTCTCCTGACTTTTCCAATGCCATTTCATGACTAATCTTTCCTGCGTGTGTAAGCAATTCCCGACCGTTCATTTTTAGTATAACATCCAAACGTTCAATCCAGTCGTTCATATACATTGGGGTTTGCTGCTGTGCCATTGTTTCGGCAAATGCCAAATACTGCTCTACCAACAAGCCTAAAAGTTTCATTTCATCTTCATTCAGATAGTTTTTAGCAATGCTTACTTCTGCTTTTTTAATGGAAGCTAGCTGCTTTTTGTCATAAGACAGCATTCCCATTAAGGGCAAACTGGCATCCACACGCCTGTACACCAATTCGGCTGCGGTTTGCTCACTGATTGCCCAAAGCAATTTGTTTTGCACGATTTTGAAAAACTCAATGGTTTTTTCGTCTTTCGGGTCATAGTCTATACTGGTGGCGTAAATGTCTTTGATTTTTTGATAAAAAAATTTCTCCGAAAGGCGTATTTCCCTAATACGGTTTTGCAGTTCGTTGAAATAATTCATTGAACTACCTGACTTGAAGCGGTCATCATTAAGTGTAAAACCTTTAATAATGTATTCTTTTAAACGCTGTGTAGCCCAAATGCGGAATTGAGTACCTTGTATTGATTTCACCCGGTAGCCAACAGAAATGATGACATCTAAATTGTAGTAGTTGGTAGCATAGTTTTTACCATCTGTGGCAGTTGTCCGGAAATTCCGGACAACTGAATTTTCGTTCAATTCGCCTTCTTTGAAAATATTGCTAATATGCTCACTGATGGTGCGTTTATCTTTCCCAAATAGGGCAGCCATCTGCGACTGGGTGAGCCATACGGTTTCATCTTCTAAGCGAACATCAATTTTGATGTTGCCGTCAGAATTTTGGTATAAGAGGATTTCGCTGTTCATTTCTTTATATCTTTACTATCAACCGGAGCTAATTCATGTCCAAACATTTTTAATACTTGATTCGCCTTATTCAGGTTTAAATTGGTTTTACCTTGTTCAATTTTGCGAATAACCGTTAATGCAACACCTGCGCGTTCTGCAAATTCTTCTTGCGTAAGATTGATCTCTTTTCTGCGTTCTTTTACAAATTCTGCTAATGGCTTCATTATATGCTTTTAGGTATAATTAACCGTAAAGGTATGAAATTATATGCAAAAAGATATAAAATGCGGCTTGAAATATTTAATTATATGCTTTTAGATATGATTGTTTGTGGTAGCTGGATTCAGGGCTTGTGTCGTACATTGATATTCAACCCCTTCAGGGGTGAGGGTGTTGGTTGTTATTTTGCCACGGGCTTCATCCGTGGTTATTCACATTAAAGCCTTTCACCTTTCAGGCTTACAATAACAAAACATAAACAACCAAATAAATATGGACAGTTGCATGAAATTATTTCAGGTACAAATATTTTTTCTATTTTTGATTAAGCAAACGAAAGCAACGCTTAACATAAAATAGTGTGTTTTTGCGGTGGCAAATCGGGAGTTTTGAAGTTTTTGAAAAATTAATCGCTTGATTAATAGTAGTTTATTTGTTGGGTTGCGTTCCCGGCAGCTCCACAAAAAAAGAGACACCTCAATGGTGTCTTTTTTTGTGATGAGCAACGTGGAGTTGAGGTTTATCCCTATGAGCAAAGCGATATCGGGAATGATCGGCAGTGGTCGGTTCAACATTTACTTGCGGAATATAGGCTGCAGCGAGGATCTGGTTTGACACATTGAGAACAAATTGCTCCATTTAATATGAAGTGTACCATGGGTTAAAAAAAACCTACCACACGGGCGTGCAGTAGGTTGCCTATACTTAACCCTCTTAAGTATGTAAAAAACACCACGATAGGCAGTGTCAAATATACTAATCAAAATTGTATTTTGCAATATATACTCACACATAAAGCATCAATATAAGATTATCATAATTCACTTCAATAATAAAAATATAATAACAATTTTAGTACGCGAATATCAGTCAATTACAAGCCTTTATAAACGCTTAAAAACGGCAAACATTTCTAAATAGATACAATGGGCAATTTGCCAAGCAACAAACTGGGGGAATACCAAAAGACTTTAGAGGAAAACGACGGGGATGAAGAGGAAATAAAACAAGAAGTAAAACACGAAATCAAAAAACAAAAGAAGCGTAAAAAAGATTATCAGAACTTGGAACAACAACTAAAAGAAAGCGGTCAATCGCAAATATCGACCAGTGACCCCGACAGCCGCCACCTGATTACCCGAAACAACATTACCGAAGTAGCCTACACGGCACAAACCATAGTCGACTCAGACAACAACATGCCTATCGACTACAAAATAACAAACAGTAACAGCCTGTCCCGGTTTACCGGGAACAAAA
>CAZARW010000141.1:0-2797 GCA_964487645.1 uncultured Prolixibacteraceae bacterium | reverse complement strand
TTTTGAGTCAAACTATTCAAGACTTCGAGTTAGTAATCTGTGATGATTGTTCTACAGATTCGACTTGGAGCATTTTGCTTGAGTACGAAAAAAAAGATAAACGTATTAGAGTTTGTCAGAATTCGGAAAATATTGGATTCGTTAAGAACTTTGAAAAGGCTATTTCTTTGTGTGAAGGTGATTATATTGCCCTATCTGATCAAGATGATATTTGGACGAGAAATCATCTTGAAGTTCTATTTACAAATATTGGGGATCATCCTATTGTGTGCGGTAATGCTGAAATGGTCAGTGAGGATGGTAAGCCATGGGGTTATAAACTCAGTGAAATTGACAGAGTCGATGTTTTGCCACAAAACGAGCTCGATAGGGCTTACCGCTTGTTGTTTTTTGGAAATCCATATCAAGGAGCCTCCATGTTGATATGCAAGAAATTCTTTGATTATTCGCTACCTATTCCTGACACAAAATGTCATGATATTTGGTTTGCAATACTGGCTTGCTTTAAGGGTGGAATAAGGTATGTTGATGAGGCTATAACATATTATCGACAACATGATAATAATGTTACGGCACATGAAAGATGGACATTGCTAAAAGCATTAAGGAGACTAAAGCCTTATTCGTCTTACCTCGTTGATCGTAAGTTGATTAGTAAAGAAGTAATATTGAGGGTTAAAGATTTGTCCAAGATCGAAAAGGATCTCTTATTTGAGAGTGTGGAATTTCATACGAGAAAATATAGCTTTAAAGGCAGATTGCAAAATATTCCTTTTTTGTTTCAAAATTATTCTCGAATCTATACGACACGTTCAAAGTCTTTATTATTGCCAAGACTTTTTAAAAGCTTATTATAGTTAATTTTATTTCGATGAAAAATGTTGCAGTAATTTTAGCAGGAGGTGCGGGGCGACGTCTTGGGAGTGATTTGCCAAAGCAACTTTTGAAACTGGCAGGTAAACAGGTGATTGAGCATACGATTGAAGTGTTTCAAGAGCACCCATTGATTGACGAGATTATTGTTGTATCGCACTTTGATTATATACGCGATATTGAAAGTTTAAGTATTAGAGGAAATTTTTCAAAACTTAAGAAGATTGTAGCTGGAGGGGAAGAGAGGTATCAGTCTAGCTTGGCTGCTATAAATGCATATGTTGATGAAGTGAATTTTATTTTTCACGATTCTGTTAGACCCTTGGTTAATGATCGAATAATAAGTGAATGCATTAGTGCCTTAAAAGAGTATAATGCAGTTGATGTGGCAATTGCAACAACTGACACAATAATTCAAGTAAATGGCAAGAATGAAATTGTTAGTATTCCTTCCAGATCCCAATTGAGAAATGGGCAAACTCCGCAAGCATTTAAGCGTTCAACGATAAAAAAGGCTTATGAATTAGCATTGAAAGATCCTTGTTTCGAAACCACCGATGATTGTGGAGTAGTTTTGAAATACTTAAAAGATGAGCGAATTTTCGTTGTTGAAGGTGAGCAGTTTAATATGAAGCTTACATATAAAGAGGATCTATTTCTCTTAGATAAATTATTTCAGTTAAAGAGTATTTCAACAAATATAACTGATTTAACTTCAAAAGCTTTATGCGGAATAAGAGGAAAGGTCATCGTTGTTTTCGGAGGAACTTCAGGAATAGGAGCTGAAATTTGTTCTTTAGGCAAAGAATCAGGAGGCAGGCTCTATTCATTTAGTCGATCAAAAGGGGTAGATATTTCAAATCCGCAAATGGTGCAGAAGGCACTTAAAGAGGTTTATAACCAGGAGGGCAGGATTGATTATGTTATCAATACAGCTGGGGTGTTGGATAAGCGACCATTAGCAAGTATGAATTATGAGGAAATCGTTAACAGTCTTAACGTTAATTACACTGGAGCTGTTATAGTTGCTAAAGAATCATTTGTTTATTTATTAGAAAGTAAAGGCATGTTGTTGCTTTATACCTCTAGTTCTTATACTCGTGGGCGTGCTTTATATAGCCTTTATTCTTCAGCAAAAGCAGCAATCGTAAATCTTACCCAGGCTCTTGGTGATGAGTGGCATGGATTTGGGGTAAAGATTAATTGTATTAATCCCGAGAGATGTAATACTCCTATGAGAACAGAGAATTTTGGTCGAGAGCCAGAGGGAAGTTTGCTTGATCCCATAAGTGTTGCGATCGCTTCTTTAAATACCTTATTTACAAGCCTATCTGGGGAAGTAATAGATGTCAAACGGAAATTGCAGTAGGTTTTTATAGATAATGATTGCATAGGAAAGTAATTTTGTTTTTAGGTTTTAGTTTTGCTTCAGCTTAGCTCTTAGTATTAATACAACCTTTTGTTTGTTATTTCTCAGTTTTTTTTAGCTTGCATAATATGATTACAAGAATTCTTCATAAGGCTGTTAGATGGTTAGTGTACGTTTTTTGCATTTTCTCAATAAGAAAGAATCGCATTTTATTTATTAGTCAAAAGGGTAGAATGTTCGCCTGTAATCCCAGAACAATTTTTGAATATATTTATTCTATTAATAACCCAAACAACATTGATTTTGTTTGGGTTATTAATGAGACTTCAGCAGAATTAGAAGCTTTTGAAAGTGTTAAAAAAGTCAGATACAATAGTTTGGCTTATTTTTATTATCAGATGACTTCTAAAATAATCGTTTCAAATATCCCTAGCCCTATTTATCTTCCTCTTAGAAGAAAGCAAATCATGATTAATACCTGGCATGGGGGAGGAGCATACAAAAAAGTAGGACTCTTAAGCCCAAAACAGGAGAGTTTAGCCAAGAAATCGAAAG
>CAZARW010000140.1:0-2913 GCA_964487645.1 uncultured Prolixibacteraceae bacterium | reverse complement strand
GCAACATTCAAAATAAAGGAAACGATGGCTATTACCTCAACAACAAAACCTGGGGAACTTACATACATGGCATTTTCGACAATCAGCTTGTTGTAAACAAATTGTTAAAAACCCAGAACAAAACAATAACAGAATTTAACTACGAATCATTTAAACAAGAGCAGTTTAACAAACTGGCTAATCACATAAGAAAACATACAAATTTAACTTATGTTCATAAAAATTTCATAACTTGCACACCCGAAAACTATTCACTACAAAATGATTTACGGACACGGAAACGACACATATAACTACGAAACTGAAATAACTGCCGATTTTAGCTCAAACGTTGCAAAACCAAACACCAGCGAAAGGCTTTTACAATATTTGCAAAAAAAAATCCGCACAATAAACAGTTATCCCGATCCAATAGCTTTGCAACTTCGCAAAGCCATTGCACGCTACCATCAATTACCCGATTTTAATATTATCACAAGCAACGGTTCAACCGAAGCATTTTATCTTACAGCTCAGGCATATGCCCGCAGCAATTCGTTTATCCGCATACCATCGTTTAGCGAGTACGAGGATGCTTGTATCCGTTTCAATCATCAGAATTACTACGCTGATCATATCAGCCATAGTGAAATTGAAAAATGCAATATGGTTTGGTTAGGCAACCCCAACAATCCCAACGGCATTTATTTGAACAAAAACGAAATTGAAGAGCTGTGTACAAAATATCCCGATAAGATATTTGTCATCGACGAAGCTTTTTCAGACATGTGTCACGGGTTTGAATCGGCCATTCCATTAATTTCTGAAAATAAAAATATTATTATTATTCGCTCACTCACAAAAGCTTTCTCCATACCCGGATTACGCATAGGATATATCATTGCAAAAAAAGAAATTATCGACAAAATATCGCAATATGTAATCCCCTGGAGTGTAAACAGCCTTGCAATTGATGCCGGTATTTTTATAATGAACAATTACGAGATGCTACTACACAACACCCTTGAAATGAAAAAATTGACAAAACAGTTTATGAGTCAATTAGACGAAATTAAGGGAATAAAAACATATCCTTCGGAATGCAACTTTTTTTTGGTAGAGCTTGATAAACCTGATGCAACAAAACTTAAAACATACCTCATTCAAAACCATGGTTTATTAATACGCGATGCTTCAAACTTCAGAGGGCTCGGGCCTCAATATATCCGATTATCGACACGCAGCAAACAACAAAACAAACTTTTAACAAGCGCCATAGAGCAATGGATTAACGAATAATTGTTTGCTCTATGTACACACCTCAATTTGTTGCTTTGCTCCTTGGTTTTTTGCTTGATTTACTTTTGGGTGATCCTCGCTGCTTACCTCATCCCATCAGGGGATTTGGCTTTATTATAAATATACTTGATAAAAAATTTAACACAGCACAAAAACGTTTTATTAAGGGAACAGCAATTTCGCTTGGCCTTATAGTATGCACATTCGTTTTGTTTTTTTGTATTCAAAAAATGCTTCTTAATTACTATTATCTGCATATAGCAATTGCTTCGATATTTACATTTTATGGTATTGCCAACCGCAGCTTGATTCACGAAGCTATAAAAGTTGAAAAAACATTAACAAAAAACGGCACACAAGCAGCCCAAATCCAGCTTAGCAATATTGTTGGACGCGATACATCAAACAGTTCGCCACAAAAAATACGCATGGCTGTTCTCGAAACTTTATCCGAAAACTTAAGCGATGCTGTGATTGCCCCGCTATTTTATTATTTTTTGGGGGGTTTTCCGCTTATGATGACTTATAAAATGGTAAACACTCTCGATTCGATGATTGCATACAAAAACGAAAAATACAAGCAGTTTGGAAAAACCGCTGCATATATCGATGATATCGCCAATTTTATTCCTGCCCGGTTAACAGCACTTTTGATGGCAATAATCACTATGAGCTTACGTGCTTTTTATTTCATTTTTAAATACGGACATAAGCACAGCAGCCCCAATGCAGGTTACCCCGAAGCTGCACTTGCAGGCATTTTAAACTGCAAGCTGGGTGGGCCAAACACATATTCAGGAAAAATAATCAACAAAACATTTATTGGTAAAAATCCGCGCAACCTTAAAGCAATCGATGTTTATAAAGCAGCTATAATCAATGCTGCAGTTACTCTTTCAATGCTGTTAGCAATTATTATTTTTCAATACACGTTTAAGCAGCTATATTCAGCAGGTATGCTGATTTATAAATAACCCTCTGTTTTCTATAAATCAAAAACGAGGGTTTTCCCTTGCCTCATTCACATAAAATCCCTGGCTTTTTATACAATAAAGCATCATACTTTTGTTGCATAAATAAGAGTGAATTGTGAGCATAAAAAAAATTGTAATAGTTGACGACAACCAAGGCTTTATTGATGCAATAAAAATGCTTTTGCATTCGAAAAGCGAACTACAGGTGGTTGGAGAAGCCAATAATGCAAACGATTTTTATGATATAATGAAAAAAATCGAGGCCGATTTGGTTTTAATGGATATTAACATGCCTGTTGTTAGTGGCTTAACTGCAGGCTATGAATTTTTAAAAAACAATAAAAACATTAAAATATTAGGACTTACAATGAGCGACGATTATAATATTCACAGCGATATGATGCGCATTGGCTTTGCCGGAGGTATTTTAAAAAATAATTTCTCGAAAAATTTCAATATCGCTTTAAATAAAATCAATAACGGCGAACACTATTTTCCTTTGATAGACGAATAAACTGTATTTTACAACATACAACACAGCTCTCCAAAACATAATTCACCTACCGCATTTTAACACAAACTAAAGTATTAACTGTTATATAAATTAATTGAATTAGGCACATTGCAAATACCATGAATATGCTTATCTTAGCGGAAATTA
>CAZARW010000139.1:0-3099 GCA_964487645.1 uncultured Prolixibacteraceae bacterium | reverse complement strand
ACAACGATTTAAAATGTTATAAATTATTTATTATTCTTTCTCTGATAAGGTTTTAAGAACTCCAACCAATGTTTGTCCTCCACTTTGCAGTGCCGAAATAACATTTTTTGTCGGAGATTGAAGAAGTGCAATAACGTCTCCAATAAGTTCTTCTTTCGACTTGATGTTGATGAGTGTCTGCAATTGGTCTTCACCAATATATATTGACTCTTCGACATAGGCCGCTTTAAATACCGGTTTTTCTAATTTCTTGTTTTTCTTACGAAAATCTTCGATAAGTTTCGCAGGAACGTTTCCGGTATTTGAGAACATTAAAGATGTATTGCCCTTTAGAGCATCATAAAGCTCGTCAGCATTCTTTTCAGAAGCTTCGAGAGCTCTTTTCAGGAGCGTATTCTTCACTACAACCAGTTTAATATCTTTTTGGAAGCAAGCACGGCGTAATTCGCTTGTTTTTGTTGCATCCAACTCGGCAATATCTGCAAGATAAAAGTGGTTGTATGAGTTGATTTCCTGTACCAGGTTATCTATTATTACTTGTTTTTCGGATCTTTTCATAATTCAATTATTAATCCTGTACAGTTTTTGGGTCAATTTGAACACCGGGACTCATAGTGCTTGAAAGGTAAATACTTTTCACATAAGTACCTTTAGCTGCCACAGGCTTCAATTTAATGATCGTATTGATAAATTCGTTTGCATTTTCAACAATTTTATCGGCATCGAATGATACCTTTCCAATTGAAGTATGCACAATTCCGTACTTATCAACTTTAAAATCGATTTTTCCTTGCTTGATTTCTTTAACAGCTTTGCCCACATCCATGGTAACAGTACCGCTTTTAGGGTTTGGCATTAACCCGCGAGGGCCTAAAATGCGTCCCAGAGGTCCTAGTTTTCCCATTACGGGAGGCATGGTAATAATTACATCGACATCAGTCCAACCACCTTTAATTTTCTCAAGGTAATCGTCGAGGCCTACGAAATCAGCACCAGCTTCTTTAGCTTCGTCCTCTTTATCGGGCGTAACTAAAGCCAGAACTCTCACTTCTTTTCCGGTACCATTGGGGAGCGTAACAACGCCCCTAACCATTTGGTTGGCTTTTCGGGGATCAACTCCTAAGCGAATGTCGATATCGACAGATGCATCAAATTTAGTGAATGAAATTTCTTTCACTAATTTTGCGGCTTCGCTCACAGAGTATGTTTTACCCTTTTCAAGCTTTTCGAAAGCAAGTTTCTTATTCTTAGTAATTCCAGCCATTTTAATCAATAGTTAAATGTTTAATTAAATGGAGAATCACCTTTGATAGTAATCCCCATACTGCGGGCAGTACCAGCAACCATTCTCATTGCAGATTCAACAGTAAAGCAGTTTAAGTCGGCCATTTTACCTTCGGCAATAGTTCGTACCTGATCCCAGGTTAACGAACCTACTTTGCTCACATGAGGTTCAGCCGAACCGCTTTTAACTTTTGCTGCTTCGAGAACTTGAACAGCCACGGGGGGTTGTTTAATGATAAAATCAAATGATTTATCGGCATAAACAGTAATGATTACAGGAAGTACTTTTCCTGCCAGTTCTTGGGTACGCCCATTGAACTGTTTGCAAAACTGCATTATGTTAACCCCTTTGGCACCCAATGCTGGTCCAACCGGAGGTGACGGATTTGCTGCGCCACCTTTAATTTGGAGTTTGATAATTCCAGCAACTTCTTTAGCCATAACAAAATATTAATTTGTTGTTTTACTCCTTTTCGACTTGCATAAATCCAAGCTCCAAAGGTGTTTTGCGACCGAAAATTTTGACCATTACTTCTAACTTTTTCTTTTCTTCGTTTACCTTTTCGATAATTCCGTTGAATCCGTTAAATGGCCCATCGATCACTTTGATTGTTTCACCTACAACGTAGGGTATGGTAAGCTCTTCGCCACGTTCCGACATTTCGTCCACTTTACCCAATATCCGGTTAACTTCGCTTTGACGCATAGGGACGGGGTCGCCGCCCTTTGTGTCGCCAAGAAAACCAATGACATTCGTAACATTACGGAGTATGTGGGCTACTTCGCCTACGAGTGCTGCTTCAACTAAAACATAACCGGGAAAAAAGTTACGCTCTTTGCTGATTTTCTTACCGTTTCTGATTTGATAGACTTTTTCGGTGGGTATTAATACCTGCGAAACATAGTCCTGGAGACCTGCTGAAGCAATTTCACCTTCGATATATTCTTTTGCCTTTTTTTCTTTTCCCCCTATGGTTCTAAGAACATACCATTTTCTTTGGATTTCGCTCATTTTGACCTCCGATTATTAATAAAATAGACTGTAAATAAAATCCATCACGTTCTCGAAAACGATATCGATCAGGAATATTACCAGTGATATTATGATGGAAGCTACCATAACAACCACTGCGCTATTCTGTAACTCTTTCCATGTTGGCCAGGTTACTTTGTGTACCAACTCATTGAAAGACTCTTTTACGTAAGTTACAATTTTCATTTTTTGATCTATTTATTTGTGCGGATGGCAAGAGTCGAACTTACTTATTCTCCCGATTGAGTCATCCGCAAATACAGTCCCACCCCTTTTGGGTATGGGACTGTGTGAAAACTATCGTATTGATTCTTAGTCAATAATTTCTGTTACCTGACCTGCACCAACAGTACGTCCACCTTCGCGGATAGCGAACTGAAGACCTTGGTTTACAGCAACAGGGTAGATCAATTCAACGGTAATGGTTACGTTATCACCTGGCATTACCATTTCGCGTCCTTCGGGCAAATGGATTTCTCCGGTTACGTCAAGAGTACGAATAAAGAATTGAGGACGGTAACGGTTGTGGAATGGAGTGTGACGTCCACCTTCTTCTTTTTTCAACACGTAAACCTCTGCTTTAAATTTGGTGTGAGGAGTAATTGTTCCCGGCTTACATAAAATCTGACCACGTTTGATCTCTTTTTTGTCAACACCACGAAGCAACAAACCTACGTTATCACCAGCCTGACCTTCGTCTAATATTTTACGGAACATTTCAACACCAGTACATACAGTTTTACGACCTTCAGCACCTAAACCAATCAGCTGCAATTCGTCGC
>CAZARW010000138.1:0-3108 GCA_964487645.1 uncultured Prolixibacteraceae bacterium | reverse complement strand
GTGAATTTCCGAGACCCTTGGGGACTACGAAAAGAATTCACGAGAGAACAGCTCGAAACAGCCCTTGGCTCGGTACAGCGGGGACAACTTATTGTTATCGAAAGTTGGTATTATAATTGTGCACCACACGATACTCCAGCGGCTTCAGGCGACACGCTTCAATATCATTCGCCTTTAGATCCGGGTAATGATCCGGTAATAAAAGATTTTGAGAGGGATCCAAAATATATTGTGACCGGTTTCTTGGGACATATAGCATTTCAAAGCTTGAACGCACTTATGAATGGGTCTGAATATTTCGATCATTTTTATGAGAACTGGGCCGCTGTTGAAATCGCTAGGAATCAGATGCTCATAGACTTGATTTCAGAAAGGCTGAACGAAATGTCGCCTTATACGGAGAAGAAGCCTTATACGGAGAAGAAGCCCTCTCCCGATAAGTGAAGTATCCCAATGGGCAAGGAGAGCCATGAATAGGTGTAAAGTGCCTTCGGATCAAAGAGAAAGTGTGATTTATATGTATCATGGAAACAAGACTCGGTTCTGTTTCTGGCTTATATGGGTATGCAATGCCTTGGTTGCCATTGGCCTCAGACCATGTGTTGTTGGTCTCTACATGAATGTAACTTCAGTTCCTTTCACCTTGAAGTGGTGGTGGTTGCTGTTGCCTTGGGCTGTAGTGCTAATTACGGGCACAGATTATTTTTTGAAGAACCCCGAACACAATTCCTCAATGTACCGACAAGTGGTCTATGCTACTGGCGTTCTATTGGCTGTTATATATCTTTTCCTGACTTTCTTGCCTTTGTGCGTAACAGTTAGCGTGGGAGAAAGGTGTGTGGTTTTGCAGAGTCAAATGGGGCATCTGGGTGCTCCTGAAAATAGCAAATAAGGATTTGTCAGACACTGCCTCCATGCGTTTCGAGATCACCGGTGCGCCCCCGATAAAGCGACGCGGCGCACAAGTTCCGCCGTGTCCGGCGAAAGCTCCGGCGGCGACCTCTCCTGGACGTACGACAACGACTTCCGCGTGACCGGCCTGACGCTGAACGGCGGCGCGCGCGTGGCCGCCGAAACCGACGCATCCGGCAAAATCGTCTCGCTTTTCGTCTACGGCACAAGCGCGTGGTCTCCCGACTACATGGTCAAGGACGGCGTCACCTACCGCTTCATCCGCGATGTGCAGGGGAGTGTGCGCCTGGTCGTCAACGCCGACAGCGGCGCGGTCGCCCAGCGGGTGGATTACGATTCATTCGGGCGCGTGCTCGCCGATACCAGCCCCGGCTTCCAACCGTTCGGTTTTCAATCTGGCCTTTACGATCCCGACACGGCTTTGGTACAATTTGGGGCCAGATGGTACGACGCGGCGAGCGGCCGCTGGCTCTCGAAGGACCCTATCCTGCTGGAAGGCGGATTCAACCTCTATGCCTTCTGCGGGAATGACCCGGTGAACTTCGCGGATCCGGACGGGTTAGATACCTATAAAATAAATCGCAAGTTGGGTGGTGATGAAGCACGTGCCAAAGGAAATCCCGTCAGTCATACGTTCTATGCGGTGCAGCATCAAGACGGCACGATCGAGACGTATGGCTGGGGAAGTGAGTTCGACGCAAACAATAACGGCCTTTGGAGCAAGAATCTGCCGCAAGATATAAAAGCAGCGACCGAAGCAATCAACAACGGTGAGGCGTGGTTGAAGGGAGATAGCTCCCTTGATCCCTTTATTGAGCAAGCCTATAATCAGATTCGGGGTGATGACGGTTCTAAACATCGCAACTGGTGGATAGCCAATAACTGCAAGTGGGAAGGACTTAAACTAAATCGCCTCGCTCGAAAAATGCAAAGTGATAGCGCAAAGTAGGCGGCCGTTGACGATGAGGGGAGCGATAAAAGATGAAAATCACACTTCCACATTTACTGGAGGTAACAATCTTTGTGATCCTTCTTGGCCAATGTTTTATGGTTGGATGCGACGAACAGGACAGGAGGGCCGAATTATCCGCAATGAATGTCCAAGGTGAAGCGAATCTTGAATATCTGGATAAACCAGGGTTATTCGGATCAAAAGGTGTTCAATTGAGTCTTGAGAACTTCAGTCTTGCCGAAGGTATCGATAAGACATACGTTCTCAGGAATATTCCGGCGACGAAACAACCTTATCGTCTGCTTTTCCTGCCGGATACCCGATTAGGCAACGACCTGTCGTCGAATCTCCAAATGACAACCACACTTGAAGATTCCAGCGGCAAGCTATACTGGAACGTGGAAGTCCCACTGTCACAATGGCGCACTTCAGAGACAGGAGGCAGGATTGAACACTTTTATATGCTTCCGGCAGGGACAGGTGTCTCGGAATGCGCCTTTGTGCCAAGCCCTAACACAGAGTACAGGCTGCATGTCAAATGTAAGGCTTCTAATGCAGATCTGACAGAAACCGCCACCAATAGGAATGTCCGATTCTGTTTGCGGGCGGGGGGATATAAGTGAACTTGGAGAATAATCATTCCTGAACAAGTTGTCCATTAAACGAAATCACCGACTGGTGACAACCGCATTGTCCAAGGAGGCACTCATAAAAATGATAACCGTCACAATCATGGCGTTTTGGGCCGGGTGCGTGGTTTGGGGTTTTTCGCAGACAGAACAATCTGGATCACCGCCGCCGCCCGCTTCCTGTTCCACCGCCGAACTGAAAGCGAAAGCCGCCGAGACGTATCTGGTCAAAGGATTGAAGCATTGCAAGCGTCTTAACTTTGACCTTCTGGCCGGTTTCTGAGTGCCGTGCTATAAAGCGGGCATGAACACACAAATCGTGAAGACGGACAAACCGGGGCGCAATCGTTATCTGTTGTCGTCCAAATTGACACCGTACGCCGTTACCGAATTAAACCTGTGCAAAACAGCGTGATTTCCGCGCTGTGACTGTACCGATGTTCCCTCATTTCCCGTGGTAGTGTAACTATGCCGGGAGCATGAGCCCGAAGGCCTCCATGATTTTGCGTTGGATGGGGCTGATCCGGGTAATGATCGGGTAATAATAGATTTTGAGAGGAATCCAAAATATATTGTGACCGGTTTCTTGGGACATATAGCATTTCAAAGCTTGAA
>CAZARW010000137.1:0-3373 GCA_964487645.1 uncultured Prolixibacteraceae bacterium | reverse complement strand
AATCGGGATGATATTGCAGAAGTATTAAGCGTGATATCTCCATTGCCTTTTGATAAACCTCGGTTTTACGATTATAGGTGAGTTTTGAAAAAGTTGATTCGGTCACTTTCAGGTCATCCATTTCGGGAAAAAATAAAAGCAATGCTCCCAATCTGCTTTTTAAACGCTCCGAAGTATTGAGTTGTTGGATGATAAATAGTGTTTTGTAAAGTATTTGGTTGAACTTATGGTGTACATCGTAAACTGTGTGTTTAGTGAAAAAACGTTCTTTGTGAACCATATTTGCATTAATCTGCTGGTTGAACTGCAAACTCCCTTTTAGTGCACTACAGTTAGATGTTTGCGAACGGTATTGTTTGACCAATCCACGCCTGAAAATATATTCAACCTGTGAAATGAACAATTCGAAGTATAAGTCGAGTATTGAATTTGAACGAATGCGAAGATTGCTTGAACTACTTACTTTTATATCAAACGTGCCAACTGCTTTTAGCATCCCGATTAATATGTCGCGCCATTTATTTTCTTCTACTTCTGTTTTAGGTAGTTTGTCGGTTTTTGGTAATACCTCAATTAAGGTTTTATTTACCTGAATAACACCAACATGCTCGTTAAACCTTACCCCATTGTAACACAGCGAAAAGAATGGTGTTCCATTCTCACCATGGTAACGGCAAAGTGCTTTGAAATGGTCTTCTGATATTCGTTTTTCGCCTTTATCGAAACGAATGCTTTCGTGTTCAAATACGGTAATATGGTTTTTATTGTTGCTCAACGATTATTCTCATTTGTTTGATGGCCTCCTCAATATTTACTTCATTCCTTGGAATTAACTTGTATATTTCGCGTTCCTGATAGTCGGCTTTTTCGTAAATCGACTCAGGAAATATGTCACTGGAATTGTTTTCAATTTTAATAAAACCATTGCCTAATACCAGGTTTATTTTTCCGGTATCGCCATAAAAATACTCCTGCAATAGCGGTATGATTTTGTCGAACAATGCATTTTCAATAGCCGTTTTAGCATCTTCGTTTTTTCGTTTCATAAAATACGAGTGGCCAATTAAGTGGTCTTTATCTAAAATACGTTCAATACGTCTGTTAATTGTTTTCAGAATGTCAGCTGCTTTATAACCTGCAAATTGATAGTCCAATTCATAAAGTGAATAATCGGGTGGCATTTCGGCGAATGAAAATCTGCGGCGCAAAGCGGTGTCCAATGCCTCTACACTTCGGTCGGCAGTATTCATAGTGCCAATGATATAAAGATTAGAAGGTACACCAAATGGCTTTCCATTTTTGCCTGAATAAGGTAGCCTTACCGTAATTTCATTTTCAGCGCCCAATCGTTTGTCGGGTTCAATTAAAGTAATGAGTTCTCCAAAAATGGCAGCAATATTACCCCGGTTAATTTCGTCGATAATCATTACATAATTATCAGTTTTACCGGTCTGTTCGGTTTCGTTAAATTTTTGTTTGAAGTATTCTTTTTTGATGTCGGCATCGTAAAACATGTAAATGGTTTGCTGACTAATTTGCTTGCTGACAAATAAATCGGGGCTTGCATTCAAATCGGTAGCCAACCATTCAACGTTGCGGTAATGACAGTAGTCAAATTCTTGATTTGGGTCGAATATATATTCATTATCGGTAACAATTCCGATAGAGTCGATTATTTTATTTCCTTTTGAGACAAGAACAATATCGCCTTTTTTCATTTTTAAGAAGATAAAAATTGCCTGAATGTTGTATCGGCTATCTTCTGAAACTTCAGGATAGAGCTCTATAAATTTTTCTTTAAACAGATTCCAATCGTTTCTGTATTCTAATAAGTGGCTTATATCATTGTCGCCACCCCAGCCCAATGCCAATTTGTTGTTGTTTAAGCACCAACTGTGAATATGTGGCTTATTTTTGCCGCCAAGCGACATTTTAAAGAATTCAGCATTGTCGAAATCGATGTTTTTATTTTTCTTTTGGGTGTTATTAAGTCCGCGTGCTTTATCGCAAAGATTTTTAAAAACACCGGGACGAATTTCGTAGCTGATTTCGTTTTTTTCATCCTCCTCATCATAAAGAGAAGGTTTTATGCCTTCAATAAAGTCTTCGTACGAAAACGATTGGTGAAAAGTTATAAATTCGATGCGACCTTCGTTTTTAAGATTTTTAAATTGATTAATCAGTTCATCTCTAGTGTTGTATTTGAAGTCAGGTGAAATAATTTCAACTGCCTTGTTTATGGTGTGGTAGGTTTTGCCGGTACCCGGAGGGCCATAAAGTATTTGGTTCAGGGGGACAGAGCTTAATATCTCTTCTGGGGGCATATTGTTATTCTCTGGATTCGATTCATCTTGTGATAAAATATTTTTATCAAACACCTGGTATAAAATATCTTGAGCTAATATGTTGTGGTTAAAGTCTTGATATACGTTAGTTGGCAGTTTCTCTTTTTTAATTCTTAGTAGTTCATCATTTTGTAATATATATTCTTCAATAAAACGTTGAATAAGCTCAAGATAATGCACATATTTTTCTCCAACAGGTTTTTGTTTTACACCTAAAATCTGGCAAAATTGTTTATAAAATGATTTTTTATAGAAGGTATATTTGTCCGGATATTTGAATGTCAAAATAGTTGCAATGGTTCGCTCATCATGATGGTGTGAGAATTTTTCGTCGGGTGTTATTTGACTGTAAAGGTCGGCAACATCTTGACTGAATAATTTGATGCGGCTTGCCAACGGAACATCCTCGTTAAAAAGGTTTTTAAAGCATTTCAAATATTCATCGGGCTTTTTATTATTAATATCCAAACTTACAGCAGAAGCCATTTTATAAACTAAATTGGCGTATTTTATTTCAGTGATTTCTTTTTGAAAACTACTGTTGGTATGGGGCATGCCTTTGTATTTGCTAAGCAATTCCCATTTATAAAGTTCATCATCAAAACCATTTTTCTGAATGTGCTTTATGTACCCTTCGATTATTTTTTTTATTTTTTCTCCCTTCTCGGTAATTTTGAATCCAAGTTTTTCCAAATATTTATTGGTGGGTTCACCACCGCTGCGTTCCCATATTTTTTCACCGTTCATGGCTTCATGAGCATAGCGCATTACTTCTTTGGGCGGGTAGGTTTTACCGTTGATAGTAACGTCCCATCGTGTAGAAGGGATTAGCTCGATGTTTTCGCTTTCAATTTTCTGAACTGCACTTAAAACGTGTTCCTTTGTTATTTCGCTTGGTTTAAATGCCATGTTTATTGGTTTTTATATTATTGTTTGATGATTTTCAAAGTTATTTTTCACCTCAGTTTCGGTTCTTTTTAAAATTCTCTGCTTGTTCAAAAATCTCAACATACACTTCGTCTCTCTCA
>CAZARW010000136.1:0-3414 GCA_964487645.1 uncultured Prolixibacteraceae bacterium | reverse complement strand
TTTTCGACTTGCCTGTCGAAACCAAAAAAGAACGACGACAGGCCACGCGTTTTAGAAAAGATCTTCTGAACGATGGGTTTACCATGATGCAATTCTCGGTTTACTCAAGGCATTGTGCCAGTAAAGAAAGCGCCAATATGCATATTACACGTGTAAAAGGATTTATACCCGAAAAAGGGCAAGTAAGCATTTTGGCGGTAACCGACAAACAATATGGCAACATTATAAATTATTTGGGGAAGAAGAGCAAGCCTATGCCCGAAGGGCCTCAACAGTTAGAATTATTCTAAAAATACAATAATTGTTGTATCTTCATGCCATCGATAAGATAGAATTAAAAAACCATACATCATTCCGCTTCTTTTGGGACTGAGACACTGCTTTTTACATTTGCAAAAACACCCATAAAGCAGTTATTTCAGGCAATTCAGTTACTTAGGTTGTGGTTTGATGTAAAAACGAATTAAGAAACAACTTTGAGGCAAAAGATGGTGATGCTTACCCTGTTGTGGTTTGATGTAAAAACGAATTAAGAAACAACACAAAGCAGTACAAAACAAATCTGATTACAGTTGTGGTTTGATGTAAAAACGAATTAAGAAACAACTAATACAAGGAGGCAACGGCCGAGGAGCTAGTTGTGGTTTGATGTAAAAACGAATTAAGAAACAACAATGCTTTGGTGGGTTATGGTAGCTATTAAGTTGTGGTTTGATGTAAAAACGAATTAAGAAACAACTATAAAATAGTGAAAACGATACCAAGAGCAGTTGTGGTTTGATGTAAAAACGAATTAAGAAACAACGGTTTTAAGAGTTTGGCGGTGAAAATGTCGGTTGTGGTTTGATGTAAAAACGAATTAAGAAACAACGTGTACTCTTTCTCAGGTCGCTTATACCATGTTGTGGTTTGATGTAAAAACGAATTAAGAAACAACAACCAACAATTGCCGCCTATCGGCCGATAAGTTGTGGTTTGATGTAAAAACGAATTAAGAAACAACTACTGATGGACATGAGTATAGGGATTCTGGGTTGTGGTTTGATGTAAAAACGAATTAAGAAACAACTCGCTGCAAAACCTAAGCGTACGGCAAAGCGTTGTGGTTTGATGTAAAAACGAATTAAGAAACAACAACACGACTGGAAGTTTCAATAATACTTATGTTGTGGTTTGATGTAAAAACGAATTAAGAAACAACTTGACCATAGAATTTGAACCTAACGTTATTGTTGTGGTTTGATGTAAAAACGAATTAAGAAACAACGAAATGCTTAAGGCATTGGAGAGAGTAGTGGTTGTGGTTTGATGTAAAAACGAATTAAGAAACAACAAATACAGATGAATACACCACAAAGCCCCCGTTGTGGTTTGATGTAAAAACGAATTAAGAAACAACTGGTGAACCTGACAAAACAAGTGGATTTGAGTTGTGGTTTGATGTAAAAACGAATTAAGAAACAACTAACTTCAAAAAAACCAATCCGTTTTTTTGTTGTGGTTTGATGTAAAAACGAATTAAGAAACAACAGCGCCAGTAAAAGTAACCCATTTATCAAAGTTGTGGTTTGATGTAAAAACGAATTAAGAAACAACAATGAATTTGCAGGTGCTAAAGACAATAAAGTTGTGGTTTGATGTAAAAACGAATTAAGAAACAACAAACACACCCGATGACATACTGAAACTTCGGTTGTGGTTTGATGTAAAAACGAATTAAGAAACAACAAGATATTAGCAACCTTCTCTACAGATTGGTTGTGGTTTGATGTAAAAACGAATTAAGAAACAACCCTTCGTTTATGGTAACACCATCAAAAAGCGTTGTGGTTTGATGTAAAAACGAATTAAGAAACAACAGGAATAAGAAATCCAAAGACCCATCCTTCGTTGTGGTTTGATGTAAAAACGAATTAAGAAACAACGTTTATGTTTTATAACATAAGCGCCGTTTGGTTGTGGTTTGATGTAAAAACGAATTAAGAAACAACGAAAGAGAAATTGAATTGACAGTTAATTCAGTTGTGGTTTGATGTAAAAACGAATTAAGAAACAACTATTTGAATTTTACTTAATACCTCGTTCAGTTGTGGTTTGATGTAAAAACGAATTAAGAAACAACTTGAGTAATCAGCGATGCATCCCCGGTTACGTTGTGGTTTGATGTAAAAACGAATTAAGAAACAACAACAGTCGCTTTGTATCGTGAAATGTCCGAGTTGTGGTTTGATGTAAAAACGAATTAAGAAACAACGTGGTAATAAGAAACGTGGCAATTGTACTAGTTGTGGTTTGATGTAAAAACGAATTAAGAAACAACTTCCGTATGATCGTATGTACGGTAAAAACAGTTGTGGTTTGATGTAAAAACGAATTAAGAAACAACGCAAATGCTAAGGATGAGCAGGACTTTGCAGTTGTGGTTTGATGTAAAAACGAATTAAGAAACAACAATAAAACTTTCAAAACATCGCCTTACCGGGTTGTGGTTTGATGTAAAAACGAATTAAGAAACAACACGGATTTGCTCAAGTTGGAGACGATGAGTGTTGTGGTTTGATGTAAAAACGAATTAAGAAACAACTCTTGCTATAAAAAGTGAAACCTCTATAAAGTTGTGGTTTGATGTAAAAACGAATTAAGAAACAACAGATACATAACATAAACACTTAAGCCCTAGTTGTGGTTTGATGTAAAAACGAATTAAGAAACAACCCTTCGTGTCTTCGTGTCTTCGTGTTTAAAACTAAAACAAAATTTATTTTTCTATTTTTGAAGCAAATTGTCAATAAAAAGTATTTAATCTGTTGGTGATTTAAACTCAATGAATAAAAAATTGCAAGAAAAATTCGAACACATATTCCACCTTTATTACTCGCCCTTGTGTAACTACGCATCGAAAATAGTAGGAAACAGTCACGATGCCGAAGATATTGTGCAAAATCTTTTTATTCAACTCTTCAGAAAAAATAACCTGAATACCATTAAGAATATTGAAAATTACCTTTTGCGAAGTGTAAAATTTAAATGTATCGATTTTTTACGCAGTCATAAAATCACTTCAAATATTGATAGCTTATCAGATAATTATGACATTACAACCGACAATAACGAAATTACCGAAGCCGACATTGAACCTCTTTTTTACTACTATGCAGCAAAGTTACCCCCAAAAATTCGCGAAGTTTTTCTAATGAGCCGCGTGGGACAAATGAGCTATAACGAAATTGCTGAAGAACTCAATGTTTCGAATAAAACCGTTGAAAATCAAATAAGTAGTGCATTAAAAAAGCTGAGAAATATCTTAAACAAAGACCATTATTTTTTGATGAGCTTATTGTGATCGATTCAAGTTTTATCTTTTCAAAAAAAAAAAACAACCCATCAATAGGGGTACTTGCATTTTTTACCGAC
>CAZARW010000135.1:0-3478 GCA_964487645.1 uncultured Prolixibacteraceae bacterium | reverse complement strand
TTCCACTGGTTAATTTGATATCACACTCGTTGATTAGCTCAATCGATTCTTCGCTTAATCGTCCTTTGGTTTGAATTGCAATGCGTAAAATAGTGTCCATATTTTCTTTTAAATCGGTTTTACAAAAATAAAAAAGGCTCACCAAAAATGGTAAGCCTTAAGTTTGTTAACGAATATCTTAGTTATTTTTCAGACATTATCGTACCAGCCTACCGTTTTTGCAGGTTAACATGATGGCCGTGATGATGTCCGAATAGTACAGTCATAATTAATTTTAAATAATTGTTGCAATATTAATTATAATCTGAAAGTTTCCAAACAAAATCTTCATTAATTTTTAGTTAATTAATACCTGAAGCTTAGTCGTAAAAAAAAGCATCGACACCGGGGTAATAGAATTTTTTGCGAGCAATATTTTCGGGATATATAAAATATTTAAGTTCAGCTTCAGAACAAATATTGCCGTTACACACAATGTGTGTGTTAATTGTTGCAATTCTTTTCTCTTGTTTAACAAGTTTTCCTTTAACAATAATCTCGCCCTGGTTCATAAAAACTGGTTTATTGTATTTTACAGTCATTTGCGAGGTTACACCGGCCGTGGCACATTTCACATATACTACCCAGGCAGCCACTTCGTCCATTATTGTAGCTTGTATTCCTCCGTGCAATATGTTTACCCATCCTGCCAGGTGTTTTTGGGGCTGCCATTTTGTGAGTACATAATCTCCATCTTCCCAAAATTCGAGGTGCATTCCGTGTTCATTGTGAGGAGCACATCCAAAGCAAATGTATTTTTCGGGATCTTCGTTTTGATGTACATTTTTAATTTTTCGCATGTGTATTTTGCTTAAGTTTATTGTTGACTTAGTTTATTGATATTGAGTTGTTATTCATTGCAGACATCATCCGGTTATTAAAATCACCTCTAATATTACAACCACCTTGTCCTATTCGTGCATCAAAATAAAATCAATTTTTTTGCATATAGATTTGTGCATTATGATGGGTAAACAAGATGACTATAAATGCAGTATAAATAGCAAATTTGATTGTTCTTTTTTTTACTTTTTGTGTGTTTTTAGTTTATCGGAATGTAAAAATAAATTAATTTTATTAATCTGCTATTCAGATTAATTGTGATTGTTAATTTGCAGATGTTGAGTATTTAGTAAATCAGATAGTTATGAGTAGAAAAATTATAATACTTGTTGGTTTTCTTTTTGTGAGCTTTTTTTGTTTTCACAAAATTCCAATCGAAAAATTTTAGTAGCGGTTGATGGTTTTGCTCCTGCGATAAAAGTGGGATTAAAAAGAAATGTTAGTGAAAGGCTCTTGGTGCAGGGATCGGCTGGTTTTTGTATTTTTGGCCCATCGTTGCTGTCGTACAATGTTTTTGGCACATATCTACTTACTTCGCCACAGAAACCTTTTGGTTTTCATGTGAATTTTGGGTTGCTCGATAATTATATTGATTTGACGGGAGGAATGTTTTCGTTTGGATTTGGTGGCGGAGCAGGAGTGCATTACATATTTCAAAACAAATCAATGTTTACTTTTCGAACAGGTGTTATTGCAGGGCCTGCATTTGATAACTCAAGTACTGACTTATTGGCTATCCCTAATTTTGGAATCGAATATGCTTTTCCGTTTTGATGATGATCTGAATTAAAATCTGTAAAGCTATAGAACTGTTTATTTTATATTAAATCTGTTAAGTAAAAAACGGAATAATCAATAAAGATTTTGACTGTCAGACAATCCGTATTATTTTTAGAATGAGTTCAAAAACAGTATTTCAAATGTCTGATTAATTTTTGTTGACGTGAAATACAGTTGTTTATATAGCTTATATAGAAATCAGAAAAATATACGAATATGTCAATTTTTACATCAGATGGGAAATTAATGATCCCAATTAATAAGAGGAAAAAGCGGAGAAAGAATCAATCGGACGACTCGGTACGATATGTTGTAAATAAGGCATACTGTCCAAAAGGGTGTAATATTGTTGATAAGCATCACCCGATAAACGGAGTACCCGGAATACGTATTGCTTTTGAAAGCAGCAAAGGTGCCGGAGAGTTTGTTGTTTCGGCAATTGAAGGTGATTTTGAAAAAAAGATACTTAGTGGTATTTTAACTCCTGGTGAAAAATATGATTTAATGTGTCCGCATTGTCGTACAAAATTTAAAAAATTGGTGAATTGTAATTGTAGCCCCGATGCCGAAATGGTGGTTGTTGGCCTTACATCGAAATTAAATTACAACAATGCAATTACTTTTTGTAATGTTATTGGTTGTCCTAACGGAGCATTTATTAAATCGGGCGAAGCAATAATGCATATGCGTTTAATGGCGCATTAGTAATTGAACTTATCGTTATTAAGTATTTTTTTGTAAAGTATGCCTCCGATTATATGGCTTATCTTTAATAATTATTCTTAATTTTGGTGCAAATACTAAGCAGTGTTTTTATCTTTTTATAATTTTACAAACAGTTTTAACTCGTAGTTTTAATGAATTATAATAAAACACACAATATTATGACTAACATTATGAAGAATTTACTTGTATTGGGTATGCTTATATTGCTCTTTGGTGCATGTAATCGTCAAGAGAAAAAAGCTAAAGTAGAGCCTGTTGTTGAGGTTGAAGTTTTTGATGCTGTAGAGATCAAAAATGAAATAGTAGATATTATTCAAAAAATGCCCGATACCAAGAGTATTGCTGAAATGGTAAACAATGCAGGAGCATCGTATATTATTGATCTGACTATGCCTGATGGTAGTGATGAGAAAATGCTTACTGCTCCTCAGTTAGGTATTGGTTTGGGGATGTATGCATTCGATATTCAATATGCTCATGTATATAACCGTACCGATAAAGTAAATGAGTTGATTGATGTTGAAAAGCATATTGTTACTCGTTTAGGAATTGAAGGCGAATTATCGTCATCGGCTAAATTGGCTGAGCGTTTACAAAATAATATCAATACTAAAGATTCGGTTGATGTCTTAGTTACTCAGGCAATGAATGATGCTAACGACCAACTTGCAAAAAGCGACCGACCCGATATTTATGCTTATGCCGTTATTGGTGGTAATGTTGAGGGGATGTACATTATGAGCCAGTTAGCTTTAATGGCCGAAGACAATACTGAATTGATAAAAATATTGGAAGAACAACGCGAAAGAATCAATACAATGTTTTCGCTATTTGAATTAATGAGTAACGACAAAGCAATTACTCCTATATACGAAGGACTAAAGCCTGTGTTTGACATTTTTGAGAAAAATCAAACTTTTACCGAAGAACAACTTAAACAGTTAGCTCCTGTAATTGAAAATGTACGAAACAGTTTAATTAAATAAATTTATTTTCAGATATTAAAGGCACAAGCATTTGTTTGTGCCTTTTTTGTGCTCTTTTCTTTTAGTTAAATCTCTTCATCAAACTCGCTTAAAACTTGCTGCAT
>CAZARW010000134.1:0-3488 GCA_964487645.1 uncultured Prolixibacteraceae bacterium | reverse complement strand
CGGCATTGCTCGCTATTACCTTCATTTTCAGAAAATACATTACCCGAAAAATTGGCGGCTACACCGGCGATTGCTTAGGCGCACTGCAACAAATTTGTGAGGTGGGGTTTTACCTTGGGGTGTTGGTTATAAATATTTAGTCAGTAGTCATTAGTTGTTTGATTTATTTATTGTTGGAATACTTGAAAAATGGTAAATGGTAAATTTGATATTGGATCAGAAACCTGTTCACTTGCGGTTAAGATATATGTTTCGCACTGATTGCGCAAATTTTTCTTGGTGTACTTTGTAGATAAATTCAATTGCCTTCAACTGTTATTAATCGTTTCATTTATTTTTTTTCTTTACATTTGTAATAAAAAAATGGCAACATATACAGTTACAATTAACGACAGGAACAATAAAACAAAGCATTTATTGGGGCTAATAAAAGAAATGGCGAAAACAGAAAAAGATAACATTTCTATTGGTTATATTCCAAATTCAGACACAATAAAGGCAATGGAAGATTCAAAAACGGGTAAAGTAATTAAGACAAAAAACAAAGAGGAATTCTTTGCAAAACTTAACGCTTAATGTTTACTTGTAATTTCACGACTAAGTTTAGAAAAGATTATAACCTAGCCAGAAAAAGAGGTTGGGATTTAAGTCTTTTTGATATTATTTATGATTTATTGGAGGATACAGGAGAACTTCCATCCAAATACAAGCCACACCAACTTTCAGGTAAATGGATTGGTTTTATTGATGCACATATTCAACCAGACTGGGTTTTAATATATAAAGTCGACAAAACTACAATGATTGTGGACTTTGTAAGAATGGGCACTCATTCTGATTTGTTTAAATAATTTTCGCTTTTCTGCCGGGCGAATTGAAAGCTTTCATTTTTATCTGCGTCCCTCTGCGAAAAATCGGTGCTCTCTGCGGTAAAGGTTTATGTTTCGCGCTGATTGCGCAGATTTTTTGTTGTGTTCCTTTATGATGTACTTTGTGTGCTTTGTGGTTAAAGTTCCATGGATTTCTGGATTATTGGAATACTGAAAAATGGTTAATTTGATATTGGGATTAAAACATCAGCGTAAAGCCTTTGTCTTTATTTTTGAATTTTTGAATCTCACTTTTATAAATGTTTCCCAAGTTATATTATACATCGGCAGCCAATTTCAAGATATCATTACCATCCACTATATCGATTTTTGCATTAACAGTAGTCGCAAAATCATATAAAAGTGTTTTAACTTTTTTGAAATCGGGAAAATATTTTTTATCGACATAAACCTGCGTCAACCTTAAACTATTTGGTATTCAAGTTTTAAAAATCCGTGCTTTTCAAGTTGAAATTACCGATTGAAAATCTAATTTTACAGCACAATAGATATGAAACAATTTAAGCTTACTTTAATTCGCCACACAACCGTTGATGTTCCTCCGGGCATGATTTACGGACACACCGATGTGCCTTTGAGCGCCTCGTTTGAAAAAGAAGCAAAAAAAATAATGGCACTAATCAAAGAAAGTACATTCGATGCGGTATATTCAAGTCCGTTAAGCCGTTGCTTGCGGCTAGCGCAAAAAATTTCTTCAGAAGTAATCTCCGACTCACGCTTGATGGAACTCAATTTTGGCAACTGGGAAGGGAAATTCTGGAACGATATTGACCAAACCCCCAAAGCCAAAGCATGGTTTGCCGACTATGTAAATACCCCTGCCCCCGGTGGCGAATCGTATGCGCAAATGATACATCGGTGCAAGGCTTTTCTCGAAGAAATCAAAAAAACCAAACACAATAACATTTGTATTGTAACGCATGGAGGCCCAATACGGGCAATAAAGTCAATTATTGAAAACTCACCGCCACAAAAAGCTTTCGATACAAAAATAAATTATGGCGATATTATCTACCTTACGATTGATAATTTTTAGTATAAAAAAACAATAAATTAAAAATTAATGACAAAGCTAAACACTGATGTTTCTCTGGATTAACAGTATAAAATTATCCGAACAATAAAATATATCTTGCTACAGCAAATAATAAAAAATACACACAATATTAAATTTACTATACCAATGAAAAAGTTTTATATCATTTTAATCATAGCTTTCAGCTTGTTTGCTTGCAAATCAAACAAAACTCAACCCGAAAATATGAAAATCGACAACTTAATTTCTCAAATGACCTTGAGAGAAAAAGTAGCACAGCTTAACCTGATTACAGCTCTCGACGACTCGAATAATCCGACGAATGATGTCATTGAAAAAGTAAAAAAAGGAGAAGTAGGCCACATTCTTAAAAGCAATGGAGTAAAACCCAATCGTCAAATACAGGAAATTGCTGTTAACGAAAGCAGACTTGGTATTCCAATACTCTTTCACGAAGATGTGATACACGGCTACAAAACAGCTTTTCCGGGGCCAATGGCCGAAGCAGCCAGTTGGAATTTAGAAAGAATTCAACAAACAGCCGCCGTAGCTGCAAAAGAAGCCAGTGCTTCGGGCATTCAGTTAACCTATGCCCCAATGGTTGATATTACCCGTGATCCGCGCTGGGGAAGAATAGTAGAAGGTGCCGGCGAAGATCCATATTTGGCAAGTTTAATTGCCGAAGCAAGAGTGAAAGGTTTTCAGGGGAATAACCTCGCAGATTCAACTACTCTTATGGCCTGCGTAAAACACTTTCTGGGCTATGGCGATGCTACCGGTGGTGTTGACTATAACATCGGCGATTTTTCGGAACGTGAAATTCGTGAACTATACTTACCTCCATTTAAGGCTGCCATTGATGCCGGCGTTGGCAGTTTAATGATTGCCTACTCAGCCGTAAACGGAATGCCGGCTACTGCAAACAAATGGTTAATGGAAGATCTTCTTCGTGATGAATTGGGTTTTGAAGGAATGATTATTTCCGACTGGTCAACAGTTTCGAATTTAGTAAAAACCGGTATTGCAAAAGACGAAAAACATGCAGCAGCTTTATCTTTCGAAGCAGGGTTAGATGTAGACATGGTTTCGGAATTGTATATAAAAAACCTTGAAACATTAGTAAATGAAGGAACAATCGACGAAAAACGAATAGACGATGCAGTGCGCAGAGTGTTAAAAGCAAAAATTGATTTAGGCTTATTCGATAACCCCTACCTGTACTTCGACGAAGAAAGAGAAAAAGAATGGGCAATGCATCCTTCACACCTCGAATTATCAAGAAAAGCAGCTCGCGAAAGTGTGGTATTGCTAAAAAACAATCAGCAAATACTGCCTTTATCGAAAACAATAAAATCAATTGCAGTGATTGGCCCTCTTGCCAATCGAAAACACGACTTACTGAGCTGGTGGGCTGCAAACCATTCTCAGGTTGATGAAAACGACGTTATTTCTCTGCTAGAAGGTATTAAAAATACTGTTTCAGAAAAAACCTTAGTTACCTATACCGAAGGAATAAAACTTGACGGATTCACAAAACAAGGCCTTGAATTAATACCTGAAGC
>CAZARW010000133.1:0-3792 GCA_964487645.1 uncultured Prolixibacteraceae bacterium | reverse complement strand
ATGTAGCTGGTGTTATTGGTTCGGCAGTTGCTGCGGGTATTTTGCTCAGTTTCTTATTGTAATCAATAAACAAATACATACAAAAAGAGCCATTGCTTTATTGTAGTGGCTCTTTTTCATTATTATAAAACAATCTGTAACCGCCAGCTTGGCAAATAAACAATACAGATGATTATATGCGTTGGCAAATTGTTTTGTAAGGACAGTATTTACATTCACCGGCATCCGATACCTGAATAAAATCCTCATTTTTATCAAGAATGTGCGTAAAAAGCTCCTGCAGTTTTTTTTCAAATTGCTGAGCATTTGCCTCATAAATGAGCGTAGCATTTTTACCAAAAATAAAAAAAGGCGAAAAATCGGGGCTAAACACAGCCTGTGCACCATATACTGCAGGCAATATTGGATCGAGAGTTTTGTAATTGTCGGCAACACAAGCCGAATATAGCATTGTTTGAAATGCAGCTTTATTTCGTTTGCTCCCTACAAACATTTTATCAATATCGGCAACTTTATTATCGGCTTTTCCTGTTTTATAATCAATCACCCGTATTCTTCCATTTAGCTTGTCAAGCCGGTCAACAATACCACCGTAAGTAATTGTATATATTTTATTATTTACCTCAATTTGCGTTTTTGTTTCGTAGGTTTTCTCTAATGAAATAATAGTAAAAGGGGCAATAGATTTATCGTACTGTAAAATTCTGAAAATGTACTTTTTAATAATCTCGTAAACCAAAATATTGCGTCCGTTTAACGAAAAATTTCCTTTTTTAAAATACTCTTCCTCCATTGCTCTTTGCAATGCTTTATCAATGTTTTGCTTATTTGTAATAAGCTCTTCAATCATTTTGGAAGTTAACTCGTTACCCTCAAAGGGAGTATAAAGAAATTCGAGCGTTTTATGAGCTATTCGGCCAAAGAGCAAATTGTCGATATCCTCCTGTAAATCGTCAAGTTCTTTTAACCCTTCGATATATTTAAAATAAAACTGAAGCGGACAATGCATATATGTATTCAGAGCGCTGGGCGAAATACGCTTTTCGAGCATATACTTTTCGAGCATCTCCATTACTTGATTGTCTTTTTTAATACTGATGCTTTCACTTGTATCCGGATCGAAATTAAAAACAGCCTGTTTCGGGACGAGTTTCAAATGTTTTGCTTCGTATTTTAACTGAACAGCGTACCGGCTTACTTCTCCCCTCGACAGGCCTTCGGTACGTGAATCGTAAACCAACGATACATTTTTTGCCCGTTGTATTAAGCGGTAAAAATAGTAGGCATACATAGCGTTGCGTTGTTCAATTACCGGCAAAGCAAAACCTTTGCGAAGCGAATACGGTATAAATGAATGTTGAAAAGGTGTACCGGGCAATTTACTATCGTTAAACGACAAAAGTATCAGGTTATCAAAATCAAGACAACGGGTTTCTAAAAACCCCATAAGCTGCATCCCCGATAATGGCTCGCCTTCAAATGGAATCGAAAGCCGGTCGAGCTGCCGTAACAACAATTTATAATACAAATTCTTGCTTAATTCGATATTTAAATCAGCCAAACTGCTAAACAGTGAGTCGTGCAGCCGGTTTATTACTTTATGCAATTGATACAACGATTCTTTAAGCAACTTATTTTCGTCAGATATATTCGTAAAAATTTGCTGAATTACTCCCTGCAAATAATCGCGACATTGCTCTGGAGTTTCGGGCAAAGTAAATATTCTAATCAACAAATCGTGATTGTCAAAATCGGCAACACCAATATATATTCGGTTTTCGGTTTTTATTTTTTCAAATAATGTATCAAAAAAATCGCCTAAAATATTCCGAAGAATTGGATTACTTAACAGGCCCATCACATTGCGATAATAAAATATGGTTTCGTTTTTTTTATTTTTACGACTGTTTCGTTCAATATCAATCAAACCACGTAAGAGAGAATAGGCCGGTGATTTTTTTACCGGAAATCCCATCGTAATATTAAAATCGGTAACCGAATCAGGCATCGAATTTATCATCGAAAGCAACAATGTTTCGTCGCACATTACAATTGCTGTGTTATCGAATTCGCTGCTAATGTGATCTTTATTTTTTTCGACCCACTGCGATGCATAACTTGCCTGGCCCGAAAAACCGGGTATTGATACCAGTTCAATTTCAGAAAGTGTTGAAAAATTGTCGCTCGAAAAATCAAAATCGGCAGGCATAGGGTAATCGCGCAAATTGTGGTGCATAAAAATTGCAGCTTCATGCGTACCGGCATCAACATAATAATTGTCGTAATCCCAAAAGAACAGTGCATCGCTGTTGTTTTTCATGTAGCTAAACAATTTTTTCTCGCAAGCATTTAATGCATTAAATCCAACAAAAACACAGTTTTGCCAGTTTTGAGTATCAGGCATTTTTTCGAGTTCAGCAAGCATATGCCGATACATTAAGCCCTCGTAAGCAAGTTTTTTTTGCAAAAGGCCTGAGCGAAAACTGCTATAAATATCGTATAGTTTCGACCATAATCCTTTAAAAAGTAGAGTACTTTCTGATGCTTGCGATTTATTTACATTCTCCCAAAACACCGATAAATACCGACGTTGTTCGTCACTTAAAAAATCGAAACCATAATCAATTTCTTTTAACGATTCGATATTGGTGAAAAGTTGCTTTGCATCAACCGTATATTTATCTATATCGTCAAAATCGGCAAGCATCATTTCGCCCCAATAAAAAAAATCATCGAGGCTCTCGGTACTCCTGGTAATGACTTTGTAATGCGAATACAGCTCAATTACCAAACGATTCTTATCGTCAGACACAAGCCCCGAAATTTCGGAAACCATTTCGGAAATTGTAAATATTTGAGGCGAAAAAAGCGGAATATCGGATAATTGGCTTAAATATTTCTGAAAAAACAAGCCTGCACGACGGTTCGGAAAAACTACACGTATTTGAGAAAGATCACCCTGGTTTTTATTATATAAATACTGTGCAACTTGCTGTAAAAACTTCATGTTTTTAATAGATTTTTATTCCAATTCGATAACACGAATAGTAAAAACGTAAACAATAATTTATTTAATACGCTCACAATCTTTAAAACCGCGTTTGATCATTTTTTCAATTTTATCAATATCCGATTTAATTTTAATCTGCGAACGACAATCGTATAATTCCCGAAGAGGATCATTATCGACGATACGTTCAAAAAGCTCGGATACAGAAGGAATACTGTCTAATTTTGAATACTCGCTGTAAGTATATGATGTAAAAGCAACATTTTTACTAATGCCACGGTTATCAAGCAAATATCCGTTTAATAACTCGATGGGAACAGCCAGTTCTCCATTGTGGTATACATCGGATGGTGCAGGATACGAAACAATTTGAGTTTTATCGTTATTTAGCATAACAGGTACCAAATTGTTGTAATCAGCCTTCGTTTTATATATCACAAATGGCTCGGTTGCATTTACTCCACTCTCGGCTGTATTTTTATTACTAGCACACGATATTGTAGCCAGTATGATTATTCCCATGATTAGTCTGTTCATTTATTCAGTGTTTTACTTCGACAATAAAGTATAAATATATCGATATTATTTGAAAAACTCTGTTTAGTACACAGAGAATATTTAACTCAAAACCGGATTGAAAAAAAAAAGAGTTTGTATTTCTGAACACAAAAATAATTTGCATGCCTTTTTTAACTTTATTCACTTACACTTTAATTTTATTTATTCCACAATTGCGTTTATAAATATTATTTTATATTTTTGAAACATCATTCTAAATACAA
>CAZARW010000132.1:0-3834 GCA_964487645.1 uncultured Prolixibacteraceae bacterium | reverse complement strand
AAATACAACTTATTTAATTGATATACAAGTATTTAATTTTTAGAACTCCCCTTAATTCATTTTCATAGATTTTCAGATTTAAACCATCAAAACGGACCAAGCCATTCTCGGTACCAAACCACATAAATCCTAAAGAATCACGAATAATGCTTCGGGTTGCACGGTAAGGGAAATGTTTAGGTAGTGAATTAAATGTAATGTCGCTCTTGATTCTTTTAATTTCTGTATTTTGAAAAGTGGGATTAACTCCGTACAAAGAAGTACAAACAAACAATGCGACAAGTATAAGAATATATTGAATGCATATTTTTCGGTGTAGTATTATTTTAAAATGTGCCTTGTACATTTAATCTAACTTTTGTAATTAACATATAAATTTTCAGATACAAGCGCAATCGGTTGTTACTACTTCACAAACATACTAAAAGTTAAAATCCAAAACACAAAATCTTACTTTTCAAAAAAATATTTGATTGACTACATTAATGAAAATACCAAAGTGTTTTTATCCGACCGATGGGCATTAAAAACATAACCTTCGGAATCAAAAGCTTTCAGGTCGTCGGTTTTTTCGATTTTATTTTCGATAATAAACCGAGCAAACATACCACGGGCTTTTTTTGCATACACAGTAACAACTCGTGCTTTTCCGTTACGTTCGTCTAAGAATTGCACATGAATTATTGGAGCCGAAAAGCGTTTTTTATCAATAACCTTAAAATATTCATTCGATGCAATATTTATAAGTACTTTATCGCCGGGCGAATTGAATACATCGTTTTCGATATGTTTTGTAATTATATTGCTCCATAAACTGTACAAGTTTTTATACTGTTCAACCTGAAATTTATAGCCCATTTCGAGCCTGTAAGGCTGAATCAAATCGAGAGGAGATAAAACTCCGTACAAACCCGATAAAATCCGAAGCACTTTTTGCGAATAAACAAACTCCTTTTTACTGAATTGACGAGCATTTAAACCCCGGTAAGCCTCTCCGGTAAAAGCAACAATTGCCGGTGTCGAATTTGAACCAGTGTGCTTTTTATCCCATTGTTTTAACCGTAAAAAGTTTGTTTCGGCAAGTTTGTCGCTTAGCTTCATTCGCTCCTTTAGTTCATCAATACGATATTTCGATAAGTTATCAACGAGTGTTTGAGCAATATCAACATAAGCCGGAATTTTCACTAAATCCTTATATTGATTTTCGGCAAATTGTGACTTTGCCATATCTTTAGCCGGCGATAATATTGCAAGCATAGTTCTAATTTTTAGATTCAGATAAACTGTCAATTGGTGTAACTACAGATTGTTCACGAACAGTCATTTTTTCGAAGCGAGCTTTAATATTTTCGATACATTTAGCAGAATATACCTGCCATAATGATTCACGCACAAAAAACTGCGGATCGATAATATAGTGATCATATTTTTCGAGATCGTTCCATTTAATCATTTTTTGCAGCAACAAAGTATACTCATTCCCTAATTCAGAATATTTATCGAGAGATACCAGCATATCAAAAACATCGATAGTATTCCATCGCTTTATGCGAAATTTTTGATAAGCATTATGCCTGCCAAGTGTCAAAAAATAATGATCGATTGATTCGGCAATGTTGTTGTATTTTTTTAAAAAAACCGATTGTCCATCGCGAGCACCTAAGGCACGTATTGCATTTACATCGTAGCGCGAAGCCCATACACCAAATAAATTATTACCCTGAGTTGCAAAACGCGATTGCCCCCACCCCGACTCAACTGCAGCTTGCGCCAAAACAAGGCTCGTAGGATGTGCTTTCATTCGTATCAATAAATTCTGATAATCTTTCGCCCTGAAACGTTCTTTCAAACTATCGGCAAAAGCAATATCGGCAGGCATAACCTGCTCGTTGTTGTTTATTTTTTCGATTATTTGCTCTATGCTATTGCTTTTTTGTTCGATTTCGTATTTTACTACCAATATTGCCGGCAAAACCTGAGCTATAAATTGTTCTTTTTGAACAGGCACCGGAGCCATACTTTCAATAATCATTGTATCGTATAGCACAGGAACTACTAAAGTATCCGAAAATGGAATAATTTGATCAACGCCGGTAATGTGTTTATGCTGTACATTGAGCGTAGCAGGCTCGTACATATTTGACAGCAAGGCATAGCTTATTACCAATGCCGATACCAGAATAAATAAAATGTTTACAATTTTCAAAATACTCAATCTTAGTGTGTTGTGATAATAATAAAACGAACAAAGCAATGTTATTTGAATTATTTTGGAATGTATTACAACCCCTACATCACAAATATAAAAATTTAATTAGGCACACAATGCGATACTTTTATTAAAAACCCAGATTGTTAAAAACCGTTAATTTAAAAAAATGCATACAGCAACATCATTTTTCAACCAGAGTTTTCAATATTTTTGCATTTGGCGTTAATAACAAGCCATCGTTAAATTTTAGATATGAGACAATCGTATTTGTTTTTAAAAATCTAAATATCAAGAATTTAATTACACACACCATTAAAACATAAACAACTCATTGTTAGTGAATTAAAATATGCTTACGAATAACGACAATAAATAAACTAAAAAAATAAACTCATGAAAAAAACAGTAGCTAAACCAACAAAATTTACTCTCCCAATAATTTTATTCATTGTGCTTATTTCTGTTTTTTCAGCCTGCAGGCACTCGCCATCCGAGCAAATCATATACAACAAAAAGTATTCTGAAGCTATTGATTCAAGCACTCAGTTTTTACTGCAAAAAATGCATATTATGTCTATTCCGGGCATTTCGGTTTCGGTTTCGGTAAACGGAGAACTTGTGTGGTCGCAAGGATTAGGCCTTGCCCAAAAAGAGTTAAATGTGCCGGCAGGGCGATACACAAAATACCGCATTGGAAATACAACGCAATTATTTACAATTGCTTTAATTTCAAAATTGCACGAAAACGGAGTAATCGATATTGACGAAAACTATTTTAAGTACATACCCGAATTTAAAAACCAAAACTACGAAATATCGGCCCGTATGCTTGCTGCACATACAGCAGGTTATCCGTACACTCCGGAATATTACCTCGACCATTTGCCCGAAGTTGAAACCTTTAGAGACTACATTACCTTAGTAGAAAAAACAAACCTGCAGTTTTTACCCGACACCAAACATGAATTTTCGGACAACAACATTGCATTACTTGCATTATTGGCCGAAGATGTAAGCAATACGTTTTACATAGATTTATTAAAAGAAAGGATTCTCGATACACTGCATTTAAAAAACACAGTTGCAGACAATTCGCTTTACATTATACCAAACCGAAGCGGATATTATTCACTTGATTACATAGCCCGTTTAATCAATGCTCCGGAGATTAATTTGCAACCCTTTTTGCCTATGCATGGGCTTTTATCAACAGCCGAAGATTTAAACACATTTGGATGTCAGTTGCTCGAACCGGGATTTTTTAACCAACAAACCATTGAACGTTTCACCAATCAACACCAATTACTCAACGGACAAAAAATAAATCGTTCGCAGGGCTTTCTAATTACTTTTGATAAGCAAAACCGCAAAATTGTATATTTCCCCGGAAATACCATCGGAGGTTCGTCGGCAATACTTATTTACCCCGACGAAAAACTTGTTGTGAGTATGTGTGCTAACAAAGGCGACGAACTGGCAGCACTACCGGCATATCAGGTATCTGAATTTTTTATGAATCAAATAGTTACACCAAACAAAAACCGTGTTTCAAAGGCTGCTCCAGATTCGGGCGAGTGAAAAACCCGGTGCCTGAATATCGAGATCAAGAAAATAACCGAAAG
>CAZARW010000131.1:0-3860 GCA_964487645.1 uncultured Prolixibacteraceae bacterium | reverse complement strand
GATCTCCGGCGTCAGGTTCGTCAGCGACACCGCCAACCCGCTCGACGCCTGCGCGTTCACCGTCGTGGACGCCCCCAGTACAAACACGGTGCCGCTCGCCGGCAGCAGCTCGATCGTCTGCTCCGCCTTGTCCACTGTCAGCGTCACCACTATGACCTGCGGCGAATTGGTCGCCTCCGGCGACACAATGGCATTCGTCGCCACATACGTCCCCGCTTCGAGCCCGGCGATGTTGACCATGTTCGTTAAGACCGTTGCGCCGTCCAACCCCAGTACACCCCCTTCCGGACTCGGCATCAGCCATGCCGCCGACGTGACATTCGTATACGTATAACCGCTTACCCCCACGTTGGTCATCGCCACCACTTGCGCCGCCGGGTTCGTCCCCGCATACGTCGCATAAAACGCCAGCTCATTCGTCGCCAGCTCAATCCCGCCGCCAAATCCCGTCCCGCTCACGTTCACCGCATACGGCGAATTCGTACCGTCGAAGGTGAAGACGAATTCCGCTTCGTGGCTGCCGCCAATCTGCGGATCGAACGTCACCGCGAACGTCGTCGACTCGTACGGCCCCACGACGAGGCTGTCGATCTCTATGGCGAACGAGGCCGCCTCGCCGCCGTTGGTGGCGATCGAGGCAATCGTCAGCGGTCCAGCCCCGACGTTCCACAGTTCGAACACGTTGGTCCGCGTCTCCAGCCCGATCAGCGCCCCTTCGAACTTCGTGCCGTCTTCCGCCTCCGGCACGTTGCCGGAGACGATGACCTCTCCGTTGGTGCTCAGCGGCATGAACTCCGGCCCCAGCGCGTTGAAGCTCTTCTCTTCGGCGTCGGCCGCCGCCCAGTCGTTGTCGCCCGCCTGCGTGGCGCGCACGTTGATGTAGCCGTAGCCGGTCATGGTCAGGTTGCTCCCGTCGAGGATCGCAGGGCCTTCCAGCACCTCGAACGACACCGGCAGGCCGCTCGAGGCCGTCGCCGTCAACGCCACGGTGTTGGTCCAGAACCGGTCGCCGATGGACTCGAACTCGATCTCCTGCGAAGCCTCGGTGATGTCGGCCTGCAGCACCGGCGTCGTGAACGAATAGTTCGGCGCGGCCGTCCCCGTCAGGCTCATGTAGGTCGTCACTTCAATGTTCGTGCCGACGGACGCCTGCGCAAAGGTGCCGGTGACGGCATTCGCCAGCGCCACGTCGTCGCCTGGAACGGCACCGGCGAGCTGCGCGCCGGTGACCGCGGCGTCGGTCGTCCCGTCATAGACCTTGTTCTGCGCCACGGCGTTGGTCGTCGCCACCGGTCGGGCCGTGATGTCGGCGGACAGCCCCGTCGGCCCCACAAAGAGATAATGCACCGCGCGCGGCCCCGCCAGCGACATCTCGTGCGACACCGCGATGGCGGTGCCCGTCGTCGCCTGCGCAAACGTGCCGACGGCGGCATTCGCCAGCGACACGTCGTCGCCACCCACCACCCCGTCCAGCTCCGCCCCGCCGAAATGCGCCACATCCGTCGCGTCATACACCTTGTTGGAGACCGCCAGGTTCGTGACCGTCAACACCTTCTGCGTCACCACCAGCACGTTGGTGATGCTCGGCGCGGGATTGTAGAACGCATTGCCCGCCTGCACCGCCACAACCTCGTTCGTGCCCGCGCCAACGATGGTGAACGTGCCGGCGGCATCGTTCGTCGCCACGTTCGGGTTCGAAAGCACGAAGCTGACCGCCAGCGCCGGCACGCTCGACGTCGCGCTCCACGCGAACGGCGCATCGCCGTAGCCCTTGGTTCCCGTCGCCGGGAACGTGATCGCCTGATCTTCGCGCACGTAGTCAAACGCGTTCAGCTTGACCGTCTCGCCAAAGCTCGCCGAGTACACCCGCACCGCCCCCGACGTCGCCCCCGCCGCCGACGGCGCGGCCACCACCACCACCTGCGTGGCCGACTGGCTCTGGATCGATGCGGCTATCCCGACCAGCGTCACGTTCGTGATGTCTGTGCCGTCGCCAAGGTTCGACCCCGAAATCACCACTTCAACCCCGCCGGTCCAGGAACCGCTGGACGGGGTGACCCCGTCGATGGCACCGGCCGAATTGTAGGCATAGGCCCCTGCCAGCGTGATCTCCCCGTATTCCTCCGACTGCACCACGAGGTCCGCCGGGCCGGCGATGGACGCGCCGGGCATCGTCAGCGTGAATCCGCCCGCATCCGCGCTGTCCGGCGTCACCGCGGTCCCGCCCGCGACGATCCCCGTCACCGTCCCGAAATCGCCCGACACCGCCACCAGGTTGCCGCCCGCGAACGGTCCGTTGTCCGGCGCGATGGCATAACCGCCGCCAACGAAGTTCATGACGAACGTTTCCTCCGCCGTGTTGTTGGTGAACGTCAGCACGCCCTCGCTCCGCACCAGAGCGGGCACCACGAACGTCAGTTCGAAGTCGGCGGAAGCTCCCGCCGCCACCGTCGCGGGAATGCCGTCGGCGGCATAGTCCGCGCTGTTGAGACCCCACCCGTCGATCACCAGCGTGTTCGCCCCGGCGTTGGTGATCATAAACGCATTGGTCAGCACCGTCCCGACCGGCCAATAACCGAAGTCCGTGCCGTTGGCCGAGGAGGCGGGCGCGCCATTGACCACGGCTTCGCCTCCGCCGAAAACCGCCATGCGCGGGTCGATGCCTTCCACAGCGAGATGCAGCCGGAATTCGCCGTCGCCCATCGGCGCATTGTGCGCAAACGTCACCGTCGCCGTATGCACGCCTACGGCGGACGGATTCATCGTGACCGTGAAAGCATGCGTGCCGCCCACCGCGATGGGCACGGAGATATCGTCGAAGGAAAACGCCGCCGCGCCGTCCCCCGACAACATTGCGCTGGCGATGACCAGGGCCTCGTCGCCGGAGTTGGTGATAACGAACGTGCGCAGCACGGCGTAATCCACGAAGGCGATGCCGCCATCGGTCCCCTTCTCCGCCGAAACCGCCTCGCCGCTGGCGATCGCCGCCCCGTTCGTGCCCAGCACGACCGGCTCCGCCGAAATCGCCGTCACTTCCTGCGTCACGCTTGCCGCCGCGTTCCAGTTGGCGTCGCCGCCCTCGGACGCCACCACCGCCACCGCGCCGACGTTCGTGAAGGACAGCGTCGCCGGGCTCGTCGCCGCCGACAGCTCGCCCGGCCCGCTCAGGACGGCTAGCCCCACCACGCGCCCGGAGGTCGTGGTCGGCGCCAGTTCATGCGTGCTCTGCCACGACACCGGCGTGGCGGAAATCTCCGCGAACGTGATCGTCTGGTCGGCCTTGGCGATGCTCAACTGCCCCGTCAGGCCCCCCGTGTAGTTGGCGTCGGCCACCGCCACGACCACCGCGTAATCCCCCGCGTCCGTCGGCGCGTCCAGCGCCCCGTCGTAGCGCACCTCCGTCACCAGCCCCGTCGGCGTCGTCGTGGCCGCCGCGCTCTTGGCCGTGCCGTCGTACACGTGGTTGGTGTCCGACAAGTCGATCGTGGCCGCCGCCTTCGTGATTTGCACCGTGGCCGTGGCCGTCCCCACGTAGCGCCAGTCCGCCGACTTTGCCAGAATCGCGTAGGTCCCGGCGTTGAGCGGCAGGTTTGTCGTTCCGTTGTAGGTGATGGAGCAATCCACGCCTGCGGGCGTGGTCGTCACCCCGATGCCGCTCATGGCTGCCCCGTCGTAGGTCTTGTTGGCCACGTTGGTGATCGCGATCGTCAACGGCGTCTTCGTGACGTTGAACCGGTTGGTGAGCGTCGGCGCCGCGTGGTAGTTGACGTTGCCCGCCTGCCGCACTTCCAGCGTCACCGTTCCCTCGTTCTGGAACGTCAGGTTCGTGCCGCCCGCGATCTGCGCCGGACCGTCGGTCA
>CAZARW010000130.1:0-3966 GCA_964487645.1 uncultured Prolixibacteraceae bacterium | reverse complement strand
TACATAGGCAATTTTTTTGGTGTGTATACTGGTTTTAGTTGTTTGTAAATGATTGAAAAAAAGGGCATTTAGCATTTCATTTGTCAAATATAATATTTTGGGGGGGGATTTCCAAATAAATTATGTATAATTTATTGATTAATTGTTTATACATGCTTAAAAACGGGCGTTGCAGGGGTAAATGTTTTTTAATATACACCGGTAGTGTTGAGTCCATAAGATCGCTTTGCGATTTTAATTTTGTTTCGTTTCAAAAAGCAACAAATTTATTTATAAGCCTAAATTCAATATGATCTTTAAGCTTGAATAAGGCTTGAATATATCTTACTGTGTTTAAAGTTCTTTTTTTTAATCTTAAAAAGGTACTTAAATATGAAGTATAGTTTACGAAAGTTGTAACACACGCATTTGGTTTATTTACACCATTTGTCCGGCTTTTGCAACTGCTTTATCAAACAGGTCGAAAATATTATCGTTGCCAATAAGTTTAGTAATGCCTGCTTTGTCGAGGTCGGTTTTTACCTCGGCATTTACTCCCGAGAGGTATACTTCAACTTTCGATTCTTTGAGTGCCATTATCGACGATTTCAGGTTTTGAAGCCCGGTAGTATCGACAAACGGGACGTGGCGCATACGTATTATTAAAATTTCGGATTTAATACCGGTCGATTTAATTATTTCGGCATATTGTTTTGCCGATGCAAAAAATAAGGGGCCACTTATTTCGTAAATCGATATTTTAGGCGAAATGTTTGAATAATCGTCAATTAAATCGCTGTCAATTTCTGCTCCAATATTTTTTTGGCCTACATCCGACATCCGTTTCATAAACAAAACAGCCGACAAAACAACGCCTACTTCGATTGCAACTGTAAGATCGACCAAAACTGTAAGGAAAAATGTTGAAAGCAGAACCAGAATATCGAACCACGAGTTTTTTAAAATTGAACGGAATGTGCGCCACTCGCTCATGTTATATGCAACAACAATAAGCACACCTGCCAGGCACGACATGGGTATAAGCTTAGCCCATTTTCCGAAAAACAGCATAATAAGCAACAAGGTAAGGGCATGTACAATTCCCGAAATTGGTGTGCGTCCGCCATTTTTTACGTTGGTGGCTGTGCGGGCAATTGCTCCGGTTGCCGGAATTCCTCCAAACAGTGGGGTTACAATGTTGGCAATTCCTTGTGCAATCAGTTCGGTATTCGACCTGTGGTTGCCGCTAATCATACCATCGGATACAACTGCCGAAAGCAGCGATTCAATGCTTCCCAGCAGAGCTATAGTTAATGCCGGAGCTATGTAGTTTGTTAAATCGCTCAAGACAAAACTGGGTATTGTGAAATTGAAATTTGAAGGTATTTCGCCAAAAAATGTTTCAATAGTACTTACTTCGAGATTGAAAATGTGAGTAATTGCGGTAATGAGCACTATTGCTATAAATGAGCCCGGAATTCGGCGTGTAATTTTTCTTGAATAGATTACAATAATAATTGTAGCAATGCTTAAAAAAGCTGCAACAGGGTTTATTGTTGTAACGTTTTCGATGTACATTGTCCATTTACCAATAAAACCCGATGGAACTTTATCGATATTCAGGCCAAGTGCATCTTTTATTTGGGTTGAAAATATTACAAGAGCTATTCCGCTAGTAAATCCTACAACCAATGGTTGCGGAATAAATTTCAGCAAGGATCCGAGTTGTAAAACGCCAAAAATAACCATTATAATACCGGCCATAATTGTTGAGATAATCAATCCATCGATACCGTATTGTTCAATAATAGCATATACAATAACTATAAAAGCGCCGGTTGGCCCACCAATTTGTACGCGACTGCCACCTAAAACCGATATGATAAATCCGGCAATAACAGCTGTTATTAGTCCTTTATCGGGCGATACACCCGAAGCTACAGCAAAGGCAATAGCCAATGGCAAAGCAACTATTCCAACTACAATACCCGATAGTACATCGGACGAAATTTGCTCACGTGTCAACCCTTTTTTCAAGATTGAAAAGAGTTTGGGGCGAAAAATATTTGCCATAACAAATAAGATTTTTTTTTTGAATAACTTATTGCAGGCGCAGCAGGTTTCGAAAATGCCTGTTGTGGAGCTGTAAAACAGGCGGCAAATGTAATTTTTTATAGAATACTTTGATGTTTATACTGCAAAATTGTTGAAAGATTGTCGGAATGTTAAAATAATATTATTAGAGCTGAAGATAAAACGATTTTGTTAAGTCAATAAATTCGGGTGTATACGTGTGGTGTATTTGAGTTTCGATAGTGAGTGTCGAAATATTGCAGTGTGTAGCATTGTGTGTAAATTCCATTAATACGCGAATTTCTTTATGCGAAGGTTTGGGTTTAATTCGAACAATTTTTGAGCTAAAGAGTTTGTAATCGGCAGCAATGCTTTTCATTTTTTTTTCGCTGTTGGCGGGGACAATTACGCTAAATTTTCCGGCTTTTTTCAACAGTATCGATACCGATTTCAGAAGCAATTCAAAAGGCAATGAATCGGTATGTCGGGCATTTTTTTTTTACAAATTATGGGGTTTAACTGCATTTTCGAAATACGGAGGATTGCACACAATATGATCGTATTGTGCAGAGGTGTTATTTGCAAAATTTTTAATATCGGATTGTATTAACTGTAATCGATGAGCCCAGGGGGAGTTTGAAAAATTATTTGTAGCATCGCTGCAGGCTCCCGCATCAATATCAATTGCATCGATATGTGCCATGCTTCGCTGTGCCAGCATAAGAGCAATAACTCCGGTGCCTGTGCCTATATCGAGTATTTTGTTGTCGTTGTTGATGTGTGCCCATGCTCCAAGCAAAACTCCATCGGTTCCAACGCGCATAGCTGCATTGTTTTGTTGTACTATAAATTGTTTAAACCTGAAATAGTTGTTGTGGGGCACAATGCTTTGTTTTACTTGTGATTATAGTGCATTTAAAACGACATGGGGTCAAATCCGAAGCGATAATTCCGGTCAAGCGAATCAATTGCAGCCATATCGTTTGCCGTTAATTCAAAATCAAAAATATCGGCATTGTTTTTAATCCGATCGGGGTGTACCGATTTTGGTATAGTAGCCACGCCATGTTGCAAATCCCAGCGCAATACAATTTGAGCCTCATTTTTATTGTATTTATTTGCGAGTTGTTTCAATGTATCTATTTCAAAAATTCTCCCGCGCATAATGGGGCTCCATGCCTGGTATACAATGTTGTTTTGTTTACAATATTCGCGTAATGCCGACTGCATCAGGTAAGGATGAAATTCCATCTGGTTTAGTGCAGGAACAATTGTTGCTGTTTGTAAAAGCGTTTCGATATGTATCTGCAAAAAATTGCTGATTCCAATTGCTTTTACTCTTCCTTCGTTGTAAATTTTTTCAAGTGCTTTCCATGTTTGAGTAAATTTACCCGATACGGGCCAATGAATCAAATATAAATCAACATAGTCGACACCCAGGCGCAAAAGGCTTTTGTCGTATGCGCGAAGAGTATTATCGAAGCCTTGCTCATTGTTCCATACTTTGGTAGTAATAAAAAGTTTGTTACGGGGTACTGATGTTTCTTTTAATGCCCGGCCAATTCCTTTCTCGTTTTTGTAAAACGATGCTGTGTCAATAAGTCTGTATCCATTATCGATTGCATGAAGTACCGAGTTTTTTACTTCGTCTCCATCGCCTGCTTCAAAAGTTCCCAGACCCAGGTAGGGCATTTCTACTCCGTTATTGAGTTTAAATGTACCTTGAATGTTTGTAATGTTGCTCATGCTGTTTTGCTTAAAAATAGTGTGGTTTTTTTGTATAAAACAATGAACACACAAAGTTAAAATACTTTTGGATTAAATACATTGGCAGAGTAGTGCAAAAAAAATCACCCTGCCGTAACAGAGTGATTTTTTATATAATCGATTAGTATTTTTTATTGGAAATAAGCT
>CAZARW010000129.1:0-4046 GCA_964487645.1 uncultured Prolixibacteraceae bacterium | reverse complement strand
CATCGATAATTTCAACACACTTACCGGCAACATCAACAATGCCTTCTTTTTCAAATTCTTTTAAAAACTTAATGGCACTTTCGGTCGAAATTGAAGCAAACCCGGCAATATCCTGACGGCTTAAATAGCTAAAAACCGACAAGCCTTCAAATTCTTTCGACGAAAGATACAACAATGCCGATGCCAATTTGCCACGCATATGTTTGTAGTTGATGTCAGTAACCAGTTCCAATAAACGATTTTCGTCGCGGCAATTTCGCGAAGCAATGCGAATGGCAAACTCACTGTTTTTCTTCATCAGTTGAAACAATGCCTGTTTATCAATCATACATACCTTCGAATCCTTCAGGGCCACGGCTGTATAGTTGTAGTAATCGTCGCCAAAAACCGACGAGAAAGCCAGAAAATCGCCGGTTTTAGCAATTTTAATGTTCAGTTTCTTATTGTTCCCGGTTTGTAAATGCAATTTCACCAAGCCATCAACTACATAAATAACATAAGGAGAAAAAGCACCTTGTTTAAACAAATTCTCCCCCTGCTCGTAAAAAAGTTGTTTCTTCTTGCTGCTTATAAAATCGAGCTCGTCGGGATACAAATGATGAAAGCACTTCGATGTGCTTTTACATTCACGACAGTTGTTGATTTGCTTTTCATCTTGCATAATGACTTTCAATAATTTTGGTACTACAAAAATATCATTATTAAACACAAAGCTGAAATTTGACAGGAAAAAAGCTATCGTATTTCATTTTTAACATGCGAATGACAGACAGGACATTACTCAAACACAAGCAATGTTATAGCTATTTTTGCCATAAACAGAATTTACCATGAACAATGCAATAAAAGCTACTGGCGCCGAAGGCATTTTATTATCGCTTTTGGCCGAGAATGTTGACACCATATTTGGCTATCCGGGTGGTGCCATGATGCCTATTTACGACAAATTGTTCGCAAAAACCGAAGAGCTTAAACATATTCTTGTAAGACACGAGCAAGGGGCGGCACATGCGGCACAAGCTTACGCGCAGGTAAGCGGAAAGCCCGGAGTATGCTTTGCCACATCGGGCCCGGGAGCAACCAATCTCATTACCGGCATTGCCAATGCTTTTCTCGATTCGATTCCGGTAATTTTTATCACGGCTCAGGTTCCTTCATCGTTGTTGGGCACCGATGCTTTTCAGGAAACCGACATGATAAGCCTGTCGATGCCCATAACCAAATGGAATTACCAGGTAACCAGTCCCAACGAAATTCCCGAGGTAATTGCCAGGGCATTTTACTACGCATGCAAAAGGCGCCCGGGCCCGGTGTTAATCGACATCACAAAAGATGCCCAGGTACAAGAATTCGATTTTATCTACAAACCGATAAAACATATACGCTCGTACCAGCCTGTTCCTGAATTAAAGCTCGACGACATTGAAACCTTTAACGATATTTTTAACGCAGCTCAAAAACCGCTTGTGTTGGCAGGCCATGGCATTTTACTTGCAGGCGCCCAAGAGCAAATGCTTCAGCTCGCCGAAAAATGCAACGTGCCGGTTGCAGTAACCTTGCTGGGAAAATCAATTATTCCCGAAAACCATCCAAATTTTGTAGGGATGCTGGGGATGCACGGTAATTATGCCCCCAATATGCTTACCAACCAAGCCGATTTAATTATTGCCTTGGGCATGCGTTTCGACGACCGGGTTACCGGCGTGGTTGAAAAATATGCAACAAAAGCAAAAATTGTGCATGTCGATATCGACAGAGCCGAACTCAATAAAAACATAAAAGCCCATTTAGCAATTCATGCCGATGTGAAAGATTTTATTGATGCTTGCAATAAAAACACATTAAAAAAACACGACGATACGTGGCTAAAGAAATTTCGCGAACTTTATTTTATCGAATACAATAAAGTTATCAAAAAAGAAGCGTTCCCTTCAAGCGGCCTTATCCGCTCGGGCGAAGTAATTCGCATGATTTCGGAAAAAACCGGGGGGCAGGCCATTGTTGCTACCGATGTTGGTCAAAACCAAATGATGGCAGCCCGCTATTACGAATTCAACACACCCAATTCGCTCATCACTTCGGGCGGTTTGGGAACCATGGGCTTTGGATTACCGGCGGCAGTTGGCGCACAGGTTGGACATCCCGACAAAACAGTCGTTCTTTTCTCGGGCGATGGCGGCTTTCAAATGACCGTACAGGAACTGGGAACAATTTTTCAGCATAAGCTACCGGTTAAAATGGTCATTCTGAATAACAACTTTCTGGGAATGGTGCGGCAATGGCAACAACTCTTTAACGAAAAACGATATGCCCATACCGATATGCCTACACCCGATTTTCCTTTGCTGGCCAATTCGTACGGCATTGAAAGCCTGATGGTAAGCAAACGCGACGATTTAAACGAAGCCCTCGATAAAATGCTGCAACACAACGGCCCTTTTCTGCTCGAAGTTAAAGTTGAAAAAGAATCGAACGTTTTTCCAATGATTTACCCCGGAAAAGCAGTTGACGAAATAGTATTGGAAGCCTAACAAAAAACATGGAATACAGCGATTTATACAACAAAAGCGATTTGTTGATTATGAAAAATGCCGAGGACAGCAAAAACAGGAACAACAATCGCATACAGGAAATTATTGAATACGCCAAAACAGCTAAAATTCAAAAAATTGGTATTGCATACTGTACCACCTTTACCAAACAAGCCAAAAACCTTGAAACTTTGTTGCAAAACGAAGGATTCACCATAGCCAAAGTTCACTGTAAATATGGCCGGATACCCTTCAACAATCTTGTCGAAGGATACAAAGGCGTTTCGTGTAACCCGGCAGGACAAGCAAAATACCTCGAAGAAGAAAAAACCCAACTCAACATTGTTATGGGCCTGTGCCTTGGACACGATATGATTTTTAACGGAAAATCAGCAGCACCGGCCACAACATTAATCGTTAAAGAAAGAAGGGACAATGTTTTAAACATTTTAAATAAAAAGAATGATGAACGGTCAACAACATCATCATTTTCTTGAACTCGAAAAGCAAGCATGGCGAGGCTAATAATAAAGAAATAAAACACAATAGTTCGTTAATATTTTTAATCTATTGACAATGTGCAGTTTGTGCTTTAATAATATGGTTGTTTAAACTGCTAATATTTAGTGCATTACAAAGTCTATTGTCTCATGTCTGAATTCTAACAATCTATTGAAAACAAAACAATAAAACAAAAATAATTATGTACGACATTGTAGTAATAGGAGGAGGACCGGCAGGGATTACGCTGGCAAAACGTTTGGGTAATAAATATAAAATGGCCGTAATCAGGCCCGAAGACCATAGCCTGATTTATTGTGCCATGCCTTATGTTATTGAAGATTTAATTGACAAGAAAAAGTGCTTCAAAAAAGATGAGTTAATTACCGACAGTGGTGCCGAACTTATCAGGGGCAGTGTAACATCGGTCGATTTCGACAAAAAAGAAGTCACCGTAAACAACAGCACATTAGTCGCATATCGGAAATTGGTTATTGCAACCGGTGCAACACCTTTTATCCCACCTATCGAAGGACGGGAACTTGATGGTGTAATGGGATTTAAAACCCAGGCCGACCTCGAAAAAATACAGCATCTGGTAAATAATGGTTTAAAACGTGCCGTTGTGGTAGGTGCAGGCGCTATTGGCATTGAACTGGCACAAGCCCTAAAACACAAAGGGCTCGATGTATCGCTGGTTGACATGGCATCGCAGGTACTGCCCAACCTTGTGGGTATCGATTTTTCGCAAAAAGCTGCCGAAGAACTCACCAAAAACGGCATTCACTTGATGCTTAATTCAAAAGTTGAAAAAATTAGCGGCAAAACCTGCGCCAACGAGCTACACCTCGACTCGGGCGAAATTATCTATTTTAACGAATACGCTCCATGTACCGGCAACGAAGACGAAAAAGTAAAGGGGCTTGTGGTTTTTGCAACAGGCGTTGTCCCCGAACTGTCATTCCTTCCCAAAGGAAAACTGAACACAAACCGTGGCGGTGTTGTTGTTAATGA
>CAZARW010000128.1:0-4092 GCA_964487645.1 uncultured Prolixibacteraceae bacterium | reverse complement strand
CTAAAGCACACCAAGTAATAACCTTTTTCTTCGTGTCTTTGTGTCTTCGTGTTTTGGATTTTACCACGAAGAACCCAAAGTCATACACAAAGGAACACTAATTAATTTTTCTTTGCGTCTTTGCGCCTTCGCGGTAAAAAATTGAACCACTAAGGGCACAAAACACAGCACCAAAGCACACCATATAATAACCATTTTTTCTTCGTGTCTTTGAGTCTTTGTGTTTTTGAGTCTTCGTGTTTTGAGTGACTTGTCCTGAAATACGTTTACAGAAAAAGGAAACAAACTTTAGGACGAGTCAACTCGTTAATCCCTTGTTTTTGCTCCTGGCAATGAAGTGAGTAATGAAAAACAAAAAACCACAACCTGCACTAAAAAATAAAGAACCACACCAAGCAATGAAAACAATGTGAGATAATTGGCAATAATTTGGCGAACAGAAAACCGAAAATCGAATGGTTTATACTGTGTAAACTTCAATGCATCGTTGTATTGAGCTGATGTAAAATGATCGCCCGGACTCAGATGATTTTCTTTTGGAAAAACATACGACACCGGATTTTTAACATTTAAAGTACCCGATTCGTTAAGCGAAAGAGCATCTCCTGCATGAAGTGTTTTTTGAGGAAACTGCTCTAATAAATACCCGAAAATTGGCTCGTAAGGCCGTATTTGCGATGCACCTGTTACAAATATATCATTGGATGTTATCCATTCACCATCGGCAAAACTCTCTAAAGCGATGGTTTTAATCTCCGGCTTTATTTCTCCTTTTTGTATTTCGTTATACCCTTTAATGATTGAATGTGGCTTGTAGTGTTGGTTCGCATAATATTGCTCATTAACCGAAAATTTACTGATTACAACAACTAAAAATATACAACTTACTACAAGGGGTACAATTTTACGCCCATGCTTAATACCATGACTTACTCCCAACATTGCAAAAACTATTACAAAAGGAATATAAACCGAAATCCACCGGATTAAAGTGGAGCTGCTGCAAATAAATGGGATACTTTTTAGCACGTTATTCCATGAGGGAGAATAATAATTCAGAAAAAAAGGAATTGCCAGAAACCCCCACAACAATAAACATAAAATCACATTCCGGAACGAGAAAAAATTTCGGTATTTGTACCTAAAAAAATACACAAGGCCAATCAACATCAACAACAGTGGAATAATGGTAATGCCATAATCAAACTCATGCATTCCAAATGGCATAAACGTATTTTCATAGTAACTGTTAACAATATCGACCGGAACCCGAACAAACAATGTCATTAAAAATATTATCATAATGATATTTGAATTGGCATAGCCGGGCAATGGATAAAAATCTCGTGAAAACAAGCCTATGTAGCTTATTGATGCGTTTAGTATTGACGCAGAGAACAACAAACCTAAAAAAACGACAATAAAAAACCTATAAATATAAGGAGCAAAAGGCTCTCTGTCATTTATCAGCAAATACAAAACAAGGATTACAACACTAGCGAGTATCATTATTGGCAACAAATGAAAACCTCCACTATAAATCACGTACGCAATAATTAACGCTCCCAAAATACCAAACAGAACATGTTTCTTTATTCCTGAGTTAATCTTGTATATAAGAAAAAAAGCCAGCAAAGGCATGAGCATAAATGAATGATAACCAAGATGCCCGATTAACATTCGCACAAAATAAAAGTTGTTAAAAAGAAAAAGGGTACTCCCCAAAATTGCGACCCAACTGTCTGTTTTAAAAACCTTACTGAGAAGAATATAGAAACCCAAAAAACCCAAAAATCCAAAAAGCATAATGCTTATCCGAACCGATGACAATGGATCGGTCAAAAAACAAATCCACTGAGGCACTGAATAATACATCGATTGTGGATTTGGAAATTTTGGCAATCCGCCGCCAAATGATGGCGTAAACCAAGGCACTTCAGATATCCCATTTGTTTTGAACCAATATACACCATCAAGCAACGAAGGCAAAAACAAAGAATAGTCATGCCCTAAAGCTCCATGAACATTCGGAAAGAATGGATTCATTCGGAAATAAAATGCAACAAATACCAAGACAATCAGTACAAGCTGAAAATATTTTTTACTCGAATAAAATTGAATTCGACACGTTTTATTCATTCGTTTACAGTGTATTATTCGTATCAGACAATATTCAATACGCTCCTCATAGCGTGATATTTATTGACTATTGCCTGATGAAATGATTAAAAACCTCGAAACAATTAACCTCCGTGTCCTTTGGAAAATCGTTCAATAATAAAGAATCCTGTCCTACCCAAACATCTATTTTATTGCTGGACATGTTGTTTAGCAAAATAACAAAATGATACTCATAGGAACCATTTCCAATCATGTTTTTTGATTCGAAAACAACCCTCTCGTTCCAAAGAACAGCATCGTTAAAGTAAAAAATCACCTTCCCCTTTTCCAAAAATTCTAATGCAAAGCTATTGTCTTCTTTAGCCGAATCAATCAGCTGATAGTTCCAGAGTGAATCGGTGTCACAATAATTATTAACTCTATACGTCTCTGTCCAGTTCCACGTACCGGTCAGAATCGACATTTCTCCTTCGAGCTCATCTTTTTCACAAGCCGAAAGAGCAATGAAGCAAAAGAAAAAAATGAAAATACGAAATGAATTCACACATCAAATATATGAAGATTTCTATTTGATAGAAAGTTTCCATACAACTCTCTCGAATCAGCATTTTTTAGTTTGCCGAGAAACTGTAAACATTTTTTTTTAAAATGTGGCTTTTGTGGGCTTTTTAGCATTTCGCGAACGGTATCAGCAGGTAAGATTCCGCAAAAAACAGACTTTACTTTTCATAATATTTCGGTACTATTCAAAAAAAACCGTATAATATTGTTATTTTTGACAAGCCCGAATTATTTTTTTTGCAAGAAAACTCCGATAACTGTATTACACATATCAAAGTCTTCGAAAAAAAAAGGGTTTTCATACTAACACTAAATACAATCAAACCTCTATGGAAAAGAATAAAACAAACTCACAACAAACCTTAACCGAAGAGCAAGCAATATGCCGTGACATGTTACGTGTTTTTTACGACCGGCAATCACCTTTAAGCGACGATACAGGAAAACCTTTCACCGCTCCGCATGACGGATCGTTAGGATTGTTGGCTTTAGGGCACATTGGCCTGATCGAATGGCGAAAAAGCCGCAAGACACACCTGCAAGAAAAAGCAAAAGAAAACAAAGAAAAATCAGAAGATTAAGCATTTATTTCATCCACTAATTTTTTAAACAGAAATGCAACGTACCGCAAAAAAAATACTCCTGGTTGGTTGGGACAGTGCCGACTGGAAAATAATAAACCGTTTAATTGACCAAGGCAAAATGCCCACCATGAAATACCTGGTTGAAAACGGAACAATGGGTAACCTGGCAACACTCGATCCTCCATTTTCACCAATGTTATGGACAAGTATTGCCACAGGAAAACGTCCCGACAAACATGGTATTTTGGGTTTTTCGGAGCCCGATCCGGGCATGCACGCTATACGCCCGGTATCATCAAGCTCACGAAAAGTAAAAGCCATTTGGAACATCCTCACTCAAAAAGAGATGAAGTGCCACGTGGTAGGCTGGTGGCCATCGCACCCTGTTGAACCCATTAACGGCATTATGATTTCCAATCACTATCAGCGTGAAGCCTTAGACAAACAGAAACATTGGCCAATAACCCCGGGAACAGTTCATCCGGCCGAACTGTCCGATTTTTTTGCTCACTTCCGGATAAGTCCGCGCGAACTGACTAACCAGCACATACAACCATTTGTACCCGATTACGAAAAAATTGATCAGGATAAAGATCGCCGGCTCGAATCAATTGCTAAAATTACTGCCGAATGCTCATCAATACAAGCTGCCGCCACAGTAATTATGGAAATGGAAGAATGGGACTTAATGGCCGTTTATTACGACTCACTCGACCACTATTCTCATGGATTTATGAACTACAATCCACCTCGGATGCCCAATATCCCCGAGAATGATTTTGAACTGTATAAAGGCGTTGTTGAAGCAGGTTACCGATACCACGAC
>CAZARW010000127.1:0-4145 GCA_964487645.1 uncultured Prolixibacteraceae bacterium | reverse complement strand
GGATCACAGATCCCGAGTCAGTAGGCGCGGATTGCAAATCCGCACCAGCCGCTGCGAACTTACTACATATCCAGAAGAGCAGAGTGTTTCGGGACTTAGTGCTATGTGGATTATAAATCCACTGCCTGTAGGCGCGTATTGCAAATACGCACCAGCTGCTGCAAACCTACGTCATATCCCGAAGAGCAGGTTCACATGTTTTTGTCTATCTTATAATTACCCTTATTCTTCATCATCCATTGATACAACGTTTTAAAATAGTCGACTCCAAATGCACCTTCTAAATGATGACCATAAACTTTTTTAGAATTGATTGCCATTTGTTTTTGCTCTTCAATATTTTCACCCGAAAAAACCACCTTGTCAGAATTATAAAGATCTTTTTTATATGCCTTTAATTTCTCCCAATCGAATGGGAAATTGACTATGTAATAAAACTCAAAATCTGCAAAAGCAAATGAGCAATACGGCTGCCACGACATATGCTCACCAGAATAAGTTTTCTTTTCTACTATCTTATCAACAAGCAATAACGGTGCGAGCCTGTAATACGATTCTTGTGTATTAAAATACTTTAATTTCCATGCCGCACGATCAGTCTGAACTTGGAGTTTTGATATTTCCTCAGAATCTTCTGCTGCATTAAATAAGGTTACCAAACTGTCGATTACATTCCCTATGCTGTCGATATAATACGATTTATAATCCTTATAGTTTAACGAAACCAACAATTCAAGCATCATGTCCCTATCGTAAATTCCCTGCTTGAAAATGTTTTCGATAGTTGGGGCTATTGGTTTCAGGTCGTACGTTTTAATGTACATGAAAAGATTTTCCAAGTCAAGAAGCTTGCCTACATGCCGATCTCTGCACTCCCTGTAATTATTTTGATTGATACTATCGATCAGCTTCTTCAGGGGGATGCCCTCTTTTTCAGACTTCGATATCAAACTTGGGTATTTATCTGCTTTCCAACTTTCAAGTAAACTACGGCTACGCCTATCTTTTGACAAAATACTTTTCAATCCGAGGGTGTCGCGAATGTCCAACGTAACAAAATACCAATTTGCCATCAGTTTGAATTCCTTTTCCTGAAAATGTAGTTCTTTAAAAAAGTTTTTCAAACTCATAATGAGCTTTTCATCCCATACACATGAAGCATTAAAAAGGGTACTATTCGAAAAGCTTCTGTCGTATTTTGATAAATTGTCCAAATATATCTTCATGGTTTGCCTTACCATATTCAATTCCCATCCGTCCAGACAATTCTCTTTCCCTGTATACGAATACCCCGCTCCTGGTCTATTTTGAACTATGCTCCCCCTTTTAACCTCGAATGCCTTTATTATAACATCACATAATAGCTGCGATATCTTTATTACACTGTATTTGGGAACTTTTGAAAGACTGTCGACCAAAAAAACAAGTTGTTGGCAAAACTCCTTGTTGGTGTTGATGCGTTCAGGCGGCCAGGTGCCAATGGATATCCTAAAATCTCCTGCATATTCTTTTACGTTTATCCATGACAGGGTATCCCTTGTAAATTCAATATATGGATCAATATTAATTCGTTTATACCGAAGGTTATCAATAGAATCCAATAATGTTTCAACGAAACGCAGGTCGCGGTTATCGAAAAATGTGGTGTCAGTGTCCGAAGCCTTCGTAAGGAAACATCCCAAAACCAATGCTATTAAAATGATTGCCCGTTTCATACTTAGTTAATTTTTGTTTTTATTTTTTGCCAAACCCAAAAAGAATGCCGTTCTGATTGATATCCCATAATATTATTGGTTTTTATGTTTTTCTCCAAACCATCTAATCCCAATTCTTCTTTCATGTGGTCCAGACCTAAGTTATGTCCAATTTCGTGAGGGAGTGTCTTGTCGTTAAAACCAACGGGCAAACACACCTTATAGCGCGAGTTTGCAACTCGTGCTCAATACATTTTAACTATTTCTACCAGCCCTTTTTGTCCGGAATAATCAACGGCACTACTATAAGGATAATCTTCTTCGTGATTGACAAACCTTGCAACAACAGGATTCTCATAATAAACTTAATCTAAATCGCTAAAATTGTACTTTCTGCTCATGCTTTAAAGATAAGTAATTTGGCACGAGTTACAAACTCGCGCCATGAGGGGCATAGTTTCTCGCAGAACTGAAAAGATAATCCTCGGCTTTTTCCACAATCATTGCTCTAACTGGATTTTCATGTACATAGTTTACCTACTACCAGTTCGTTGCATTCCTCTTCCCGATGCTCGGGACAGGCAGTTTCCGCTACGCTCAAACGAGGGGGAGGTGGGGCTGTTACCATTCTTCACACTTTCTTGGAACTATGTCGTACTTGCCTCTGTTTTTTACCATCCAATTGTAAATTTGCTCACAATAATCTTTATCGAAAAAAAGATCAATATGTATTGATTGCAACTCCTCTATTAGCTTTTCTACTGTAAAATCATCTTCGGGTGGCAACACCATATTGCTTGATTTTGTGATTGAATCAAAATGTGGTATCATTTTTTCAATTATTGGCTTAGTGTCGAACGGAATATTCAAGATGTTTTCCCTCAGGAACATATAAATATTAGAAGACAGTGATCCAAAATAAAAGGAAATCATATCGGATCCTTTCTCTTCCCTTGGAAAGTTTTTTTTCACTAATAAGGCCGGGGCTATACGATAGTAGGCTTCTTGTGTTCCGATTGACTTTAGTTGATTTGCCAACCTTATATATGAAAACATTGAACTAGACAGTAATCCTTCTTTTTGATCTGGTAGCTGCTGTATGCGTTTAAGAATAGAATCGGCTTTTGCCCCAAGATAATTAATTTGTTTCTCGGGATAATCTTTATACCCCATCCGGGCAAGGACTAATTGAAAATAATCGCCTTCTTTGGGAAACATCCCCGATTGAAATACCGAATCGATAAGGGGAGCAAATCCAACCAAGCATTTACGATCTAAAGAACTAATTATCTGAATCATTTTATAATCGTCCAACCTTTTAATTGAACTTTTTATTTCATATTGTAATTGGTTCGTATTTAAACTGTCTAAATATCCTATTAGGGTTTGCTCATTTGTATGGGCATCATTCAACCATCTTTCTAAGCGTCTTAATGTACGAATTTGGTCAGTATCAAGTTCTGATAATCTTGATTTTAACCCATGATAACCTATCGTATCTTTTAAACTGCGAATTTTTGGTAACCCTTTAGCATAAACTTCAATCTCGTGTTGCGTAAAACGAGCCTCTTTAAATATATTTTTTATTACTTGACTTATTTCATTATCGAAAAGACATTTGTGTAAATTTTCAACAACTGGTACTGTTCTTGTGTACCGATAGCAATGCTCTGTGTCAATTAATATAGCCTGTTTAACAATTCGCCTTTGCCATGGGGCAAAACAGTTCCCTGTCCGTTTCCAATACTTTGTATTTAGCAATGTGGCCGAGCATAACCTCGATGCCAGTAATTTGTTTTTGTAATTATCGGTTTTGGCCAGGCTATCGGCAATGCCAATGATGAATGAACCTACTTCTTCACTCGAAAAGAGAGGCAAATATAAACGAACGTTATAAGTATATTTATAATCCGATTTAACTTTTAATATCGAAACTTTTGATGTGTCGTTTATCATTATTTGAAGTTCAAAATTCCTTGTAGAGTCGATACAATGCACCGAATCGATGGTGGCGTTCAAAGCCTCGCGAAAATTCTCGAAATGATATGATTCGCCGAAATAATCATAGAATGCATCTACCCTTGTAAATACATTTAGCAATAACACGAATAGTAATAGCTTTTTCATTACTCTATTTTTTTTTTATCTTTTTTGCCAATTCCAAAATGAAAAGGCAGAAGGATTATATCCCATTATATTGTTCGTAATGCTCCATTTGTCATTACCTGTATAATTTAAGTCGTCCCATATATGATTTTCCAAGCCTAATAAATGTCCAAACTCGTGGGATAGCGTTTTTTCTGTCTCTTTCGGGCACATAAAAGCAAAAATTGTTCCTCGTGGCACAAAACCCCTTATAGCGCGAGTTTGCAACTCGTGCTCAATACATTTTAACTATTTCTACCAGCCCTTTTTGTCCGGAATAATCAACGGCACTACTATAAGGATAAT
>CAZARW010000126.1:0-4167 GCA_964487645.1 uncultured Prolixibacteraceae bacterium | reverse complement strand
CTATTTTATTGTCTGTTTCGCCGGGATTTTCGTTGGTCTCACTCCAGAAAAAACCTCTCCCGGTAACGGGGGTTTCATTTGATGCCACTTCGCCGTTCAGGGTTGCCGTGTGGCTTCCAATGTCGCTTACCTAAAGCGTATTCACAACAATTGAGTCGTCATCTTCTTTACATGCATTTAGCAATAGTACTGCCATTAGTAGCATCAATGGGAATCTTAATACTTTCATTTTCATTTTTTATTTTATTATTTTACTGAATTACAACTGTCTTATGTTTTGTGTCTGAACCATATGCGTCTTGGGCAATAAAAGAAAACCTAAAGGTTATCCCTTTGCTTAATATGTTGGTGATTTTTGCTTTTATTTCAATATTTTCATTAATTGAGCCACTTCCCCTTAAACTGATATGTTCTTCCGTTATATCAACACCCATGACATTAGGAGTGGACATTAAAGAAGCCATGCTCGTTTGCGAAATAAATGTTAATTCAAAAACAATGGTTTCACCAATATGGGTATATATGGTATCGGCTGTTGGACTATTAATTGTTATTTCGGGAAGCTGTTCTTCTTGTTCTGGCTCATCAACTACACACGATACAAAAGATACAAGAACGATAGCAATAAATGATAATAATGAGTATTTTGTTGTTTGTTTCATCTGGTAAGTATTTTAATGTCATAAAAAATGTTGTCCGGTTAATTAAATTTTAACCGGACAACAGTAAATTTAATATTGCTTTAAAAACTCTTTTATGCTTTGTGCATAGCGCATACCAACATAAAACTGCAATGCACCAACCGATTGTTTTTCAACAGTGTACGAGTTGTATTTCATAGGCACATAGTACGAAACACCAAAATTAAATAAACCCATTTGCAAGCCAATTTCAGGCATTAAGCCCAATGCATACGATGTTTTGTATCCGGCTTCGATTGCTTCGGTAGACATGCCAAACCCACCGTGGTTAAATTTTGAAAGGCCGGTCGAAAGGGCTACAAAAGGCGATACTTTTTTATTGAAAAAATGATAATAGCCTTTAACACCATACATCTCAAGAGAATATGCTCCTCCACTCGATCCGCTGTCATTTACTTTTGCGCCTACAGTGATTGAGCCGTTATAGGTAATACCCAGGCCTAACTTTTCGTCAAACTTTTTCATGTGGTACAATAAATCGGTATTGTAACAAAGTCCAATGCCAATAGAACTGCTTTCGACATCCATTTCATAAAGGCTTCCTTTAGGCAGAGCTAAACCACCCTGTGCCGAAATTGATAATTTTTGCGCATTTACGCCTTGGATACTAAAAAATGCAATAACTAAAATTCCAATAAAAAATTTTCTCATGGTTTTAAGGTTAAATATAAATTAATAAATAAAATGCCTATACAATGGTTTTGTTAATATTCTGAATACATTTTTGCTATTGCAATTAAATCGTTTCGGGTTTCAATTTCCATTTCTCTTTTGTTTAGCTTCTCAACCAGCTCGGGGCAATCGGTAAAATATTCGGCCAATCGCTTATGCATGCTCCCAAATAAGGTAGGTGCAAAAACTTCGGCTTTATCATCGCCTGTTTTTTGCATCAGTATGTCGTTTTTAAAGTACAATACACGTATTTTTGGGCATTCGTAAACCAGGTATGTAAACCTAAGGTTATTGTTGTTTCCAAATAGCGCGGGGTATAAAACCTCATCGCCAGCAACTATCTTTTTTACATCATCGGCACTTACATTGCCAATATTTTGGGTTGAATTTATTGCGGTCATTTTCACATAACGGCCAAAACCTATTTCAACAATGTTGCTTGTATTTTCATACGTTGGCCTGTATTGATTAATATAGCCTTGCCCCTCCCATACATTGTTGTTATTAAGGTATACTTTTAACGCCGAAGGTTTTGTTCTAAGCGAATCGAGCAAGTATTGTTTTTCTTCTTCTTCAATGCGTTTGGCTTCTTTCATTTTAGCAATTTCAATACGTTCGGCATCGATTGTGTTTCCGGTTAAATAAATCTCACGGCGTTTTTTAATCTTTTCTACCTGTTTTTCTTTTCTTTCTTTTATAGATCTGCCAGCCCAACCAAGCTCACTGAGCATTTCGAAATACTTTGGTAATCTGTCAAATTCTTCAACTAAGATGCAAAGTTCCACTGCATTAATTAATGTTGTGCTTTTATGGTTTTTCTTTTTAACTATGTCATATTGCTTTTCGAAAAACTCGATCATTGGAATCACTTCTTCCTTATAGTCGATAAGCGTTTGATCGGGAGCCATGTCGATGCTTATTTGCTCAATGCGTTTAACATTTTTCTCCCAGCCTTCATCTTTAATTTTGCGGCCGACTTTATAGTAATACAAATCAGTAGTTCTTTTATAAATATGGTAATCGTGTTTTGATTGAAAATCTTCTACTGTAGCATTAATTGCATCGATTACAGTGCTTTTCACAATTTTTTCGCGACTGTTTTTTAAGTAGGCTGCCCATTTGCTTTTAGCCTCGGCCTCAGTTGCAAAGGAACCACCCTTTAATCTTTCCGACCGAAACACATAGAAGTCTTCAATAATATCCCAACCGTCGCGGTTTGTTAATTTCATTATTACCGGCACATAACACAATCCAACTCCATGAAATGATACTGCCCCACCAGCTTTTGTTTCCTTTTTAATTCCTTCGTTTTTTACCGAAGGGCTTTCAAACGATATGTGCAGGGTATAATCGGCATCGGTTTCGCGTGTGTATTTCATGCTTTGGGTTTGGCTAAAGCGTTTTTCGATATCTTCGAAAGTAAAGCCATATGCTTCGATAACCCCAAGTCCCCGGGCATCGACCCTGTATGTGTCGTTCTCGAGAAGCACGAAGGGGTAACTTATTACATTGATATCGGGCCTTGGGTTTCGTGCCAACTGGCCAAACGACAATAAACTTACCATTAATAGCAATAGAATAGTTGTGATTTTTTTCATAGTATTAATATTTAAGGTTTTAGTATAATTGAAGCATTGATTTATTCAATACTTGTTTAGTGTTTACTTATTTTTAACGAGCATGTATATTACTATAGTGAGACCTTATTTAATCCTTAATGCAACGAACAGAGTAACCGAACGTCTTGCTGTCGCTGCTGACCACGCTGGAACCGTAGCTGCCGAAGATCAAGTACCGCGAGCTGTAACCATCTACGGTACTTGACCAATAGAAGCCGCCCGAACCATCATTGTCGAGCGAACCACCGCTGTACCAGCGGAAGCCAGCAACAGGCAATTTTAGATGCGAGGCAAAGGCTCCTGCCGCGTTGTTGCTGTTCCAGCTTTGGCATTCGGCTTCCCATTCGGCAACTGTGGGCAAGCGGTAGCCATTTGGGCAGGGGTTGTTGGTGCCGTTAACTCCCTGCCATAAATTAAGGTTCATTGGGCTGCGCCAGTCATTAATATATCTATCACATATAAAGTTTCCATGCCCTGGGGTATCGCTGTTACTAAGTGTTGAGGTAGTGGGTGAATTGCGTTTCTGGTGCCCATCGGCAGCACGGCCCCACTGGTAAAGGTCGCCGTAGGCCTCTTCATCGGTACTGCTGGAGGCAACCTGGCTGGCACCAAGGTTGCGGTCCATCCATGTTCTGCCGGTAGCGGGGTTGGTAATGTCAACCACAGCAGTTTCGGTATCGCTTGGCCATAATTCTTCACCTTCATTGAGTGTTGTAAATGCAACTTGCTCTCCATAGGCTGTGCCTTGGTTATTGGTGGCATAAGCACGAGCATAGTAGGTGTTATTTGCCGTAAGCCCCTTTATGGTCGAAGTAAATGTTCCAGTACCTATACCGTCATTGGTTTTGCTGTCGGCTATAGTTGGGTTACCTGTGGTGTTCCAGCAAACGCCACGGTTAGTAACGGCTGCACAACCATCGGAAGTTATATTGCCAACACTTGTTGCATAGTTTTGTGTTATGTTGGTAATATTTGATGTTGTTATTGTTGGTAAACTTCCAAAAGTTGTATCATCCTTTACACAACGAACAGATAGACCAAGAGCTCTACTACTGCTATATATGTAGGCATCGCTCTGGGATATAAACAAGTACTGCGACTCATCGCCACTAACAGTACTCGACCAATAGAAGCCGCGCTCGCCAACGAGGCTAATCGATCCATCTCTATAGTAG
>CAZARW010000125.1:0-4262 GCA_964487645.1 uncultured Prolixibacteraceae bacterium | reverse complement strand
TTAATCAATATTTACGGATCGATTAATGCCGAAAATAAAGTGCTTGTAACGTTTAATGTAGCCAATGCCCAATGCGCCCAAATTGATAAATACCTTACCGACAACAATCTTTTTGCCGATGAACCAACACTGAGTGTGGGTAAAACCTATACAGTATACAATATTCAGGTCGATACAAAACTCAGCAAGGTACCTCTGGCTATGGTCAGGTATAAACTGGCTACTTTAGGAGCAAGTAACATCGACACACTCCCTATTCAATCGTCAATACCAAACATCGATTCAATAGGATTTTAACTCAAAAAAGAACCAGCCATCATAAAACAGCCGTAACGTATGCGGCTGTTTTTTTTTGTACTACTCACCCAACAAACGGCCATACAAACGTATATGCTTTTGAACAAACGCATCAACGGTGAAATGTTTTTGGGCTTTGTTTGCAAAATCATTATTCAGAGCTTTTTCCATAGCCTCGAGCAAGCCCGAAACCGAAAATTCTTCCATTTCAACAACCTTACCCGAAACAACTTCGGATAGCGAACCCTTACCCGACGAGATTACAGGAATCTCAATTGCAGCAGCTTCGGCAGCCACAAATCCAAAGCCCTCACAGTACGACGGAATTATTGCACAATGTGATGATAAAACATGCTGAATCAGCTCACTGTAGGGTATGTTCTGATAAAGCACTGCCTGCTCTGCAAGCAATCCCTTCACAAGTTGCGATTGCACATACTGCATTACTTTTTTGTTTTGATACGAAAGAATAAATTTAAACCGAACATCCCGGTTTTGAGCAGCCATCTTTTGTGCTGCCGGCAATAAAATATCGAGCCCCTTTGACACCCCTGCCCTGCCAAAATACACAAAAGTAAAGGGCTTGGGAGGATTGTCCCACCGGGGCAAATTATAAGCTATACCATTATAGATTAGCGAAATCTTTGGGTGATCGATATGTTTTGCTCGCAAAGCTTTACGGGTATTTTCCGAAACAGCAATGTAATGGGTAAAACGCATAGCAAACATTCCATTTTCGAGAAATCGGAACAGATTTTTTTCGACATACGACAGAAAAGGCAGTTTGTTCCATAAGCCACCCCACACCTCGTGAACAGTAAGCACGGTTTTTTTACGGGCAAAAAAAGCTCCTAAACGCGCTCCTATTGCCGAACTGTATGTTGATGTGTGAATGAGTTGTGATTTGCGTGCATAACGAATAATAGCACCAAGCGCAAATAAGGGAAATAACATACGTGTTGGTGCCCACACCCGAACAATGTTCACTCCATTGTAATTTTGTGTGGGTGCAAGGCTCCTGTTGTAACGCCAGGTAATATAATACACCGTATTTTGTTGCGCAGCCAGCTCTCCGGCTAATGTTTCGAAAAGCTTTTCGACCCCTCCTTTATGGGGATAAAAATAATCGGTAACAAAAAGTATTTTCACAAAAGTACTTTTAAATTCATTGTTGTCCGGTAAATGACAAAAAACATCAGTTACCCCTGGCTTAATCCCGGAGCTGTTGAAATCCCCAAAAAACAGTGGGCTTTAGCCCAATTTTATTTATTTTACCCGGACACTATTTGTTTATAATTAAAAAATTTCCTCCCCTTGTTTTGTGCGAATTTATCAGAATTCTTTATTATTCGATAATTTCGAACAACGAAACATACGATGTAATTTCGGGTACAACACCATCAACTATTGCATACGAACTGCTTTTATTCCAATCCATATTTTTCGATGTAAAAGAATATTTTCCCGGCAATAAATGAGCGGTAGGAATAACAGTAAAGTTTTGTCCTTCGACACAACGCATGGATTTTAGCTTTTCAATATTTATCTCATAATCAATAGGAGCATAACATGGTTTATAGTTTCCTACCTTTAGGCTTTCAAGTCCGATATACCAGCCTTCGGGGATAATTGCCTGTACTTTTCTGTCCATGCATTCACCATTAATCGTTGTTGATTTATACTTTTTTATTTTAGCAATCCCATCCAACGACAAATTATCAGTATATTCATCCGACCACCAGATTATTATTTTTTCACCTGAATGAATTTTTAAAAGAGATTCAACGGCATCATCATTAAAATAATATGCAGCTATTCGTCCTCTGCCTGAAGATGGATGCCTGTCGGGGCGCATACCGGGAGAACCGTATTTTAAATTATACCGAACTGCTTTACTCCCGGGTATCGGCAAAAACGATTCATCTTGATATACAAATATACCATAGCCGGGCAATCTTGGAATAACCAGATGATCTCCTGTGTCATACTCCATATCAGTTCCGTTATTTTTACAATAAACCTTAACCGAAGTGAACCCCGATGGTTTTAGAACAAAAGAATATTTCTTAAGCTCTTCGTCAAGCCGCTTTATTTTGAAATATCCATCATTATTTGTTTTAATCCCGTCATGCCCTTCAACTTCTATCGCTACATTCCGAATGGGTTCGTTGGTAAGAGAATTTATGATTCGACCTTTTACTGTAACACCGCTATTGCATCCTGAAATAAAAATTATCACGACAAATAGCAAAACCATTTGATTTATTAACCTTTTCATATTCAAAATATTTTAATTTCCAGAGTCTGTTGTTTGCTCAATGATAAAAAAGAACTTGTATTTATCAATTTATTATTGGCTAATCTTTCAAATACTTTTTAAAACACGATCAAACTCTTCGGCAAATTTTTTCCACGTAAATTGTGCGGCATGTGCCTGCCCTTTTTGTATAAGAGTGTTTGTACGTGTTTTATTATCGGCAATATCGGCCATTAATACGGCCAGTTCGTGCGAGTTAAATGGCGAAAAATACAAAGCAGCATCACCCCCCGCTTCGCTTATACTCGATGTGCCCGAACACAAACAGGGTGCTCCACACCCCATTGCTTCAAGTACCGGAAGGCCAAAGCCCTCGTACAACGAAGGGTATATAAAAGCCGTTGTTTTTCGATACAAATCACGCAATTCGGTTTTGCTTACATATCCTTTCAACTCAATATCGTCACGGTTAGGATGAGACTTTAATCGCTCAAAAAAATCTTTCGATTTCCAACCCTTTTTTCCTACTATAACCAGCTTATGTGTTTTGCCTGTGCGTAACCTGAATTCTTTATACGCTTTGAGTAAACACACCAGGTTTTTACGCGGCTCAATGGTTCCGGCAAATAAAAAGTAAGGTTCTTTATCAAAATCAACATCACAGTTCTCAAAAAAACAATCGTTGCCGGGATATACTGCCACCGATTTTTGCTGCGTAAATCCATACAGGCTTTGCAGGTCGCTTAGTGTATTTTGTGAGTTTGTAATTATCAACCGGGCATTGTTTAATATACGAGGCATAAAAAGCCTTTGAAGCACCTGACTAAAAAACGGATGCCACTGCGGAAATTTTATGGGTGTAAGATCATGAATTACAGTAATTCGCTTAATATGTGCAGGCAAATTAAAGGGGCCAAAATGTGCCGGTTCGATGACTATGTCGGGAGCAATATTTTTTAATTTACGGGGAATACTGATAAAAATCCGTAGCGGATCTTTTGCCATAAACTTAAAAAAAGGCTTTACCACAACATCGTTTTTAAAAACAATATCGGGCCGGGCTCCCTGCCTGATACAAATAATCTCGTGAGGTGTATACTCCTGCAAAGCCTCAACCATATTGCGGGTGTACACATGAATTCCTGCATTCTGAATATCGACACTATCGGCAATAATTGCAATTCGCATAACACTTACTGTTCAAATTTATGAGGGGTATTCTTTAATATATACTGATAAAAACGATAAATATCGTGCTTCAAAAAAAACTCCTGGGCACGAATGATATCAAAGAAACGAATTTTTACCGACAATACCCTGCGATGCTTTCGAACATGCGGAAAATCGACAAAAAAGGTATACCAAAGTGCATGAAAAAAGATTTTGATATACCGAAACCGAAAGCTCAGTGCAAAAATTATTAGCACAAGCACATTGCGAATGAACACAAACGGAAACGATGCTGCAAGAACCAATATCGGCAAATTTTTTAAGGCAGTATACTGTACATCGCGCATTATTTTCAGCGTACGCCTGTACGTTTTTACTTTGATTAACGATTGCCCCATTTTGTGATACACCACCGATTGTGGCTCGTAAACTATTTTTTTTCCGCCCACAAAAGCCCTCAGACTGAGCTCGGCATCCTCGTAACCGGTATCAAAAAAAGGGTCGAAACCACCAAGCTCGTCAATCAGCCATAAGTTGA
>CAZARW010000124.1:0-4535 GCA_964487645.1 uncultured Prolixibacteraceae bacterium | reverse complement strand
GCTCAACTATCACGTTTACCAGCAAACACCATTCGATATTGATGAGATAAAATAGGAAGCAGATTGTTTTTTTTAACAAAACAATGTATTCGCTTCTAAACACTAAAAACCAAACCCTGATTATGTATTTTGGCACAATCAGGGTTTGATATATATTTTAAACTATTTTTTGAAAACTATTTTTTGCGTTTACGCCGCAAAACAACTCCTGCACCTATTGCCAATAAACCTAAAGCCGAGGCAATAAAAGGTACCGGCACTGTACTGGCTAACGGATCGCCTAAACCGGCAGTTGTAGGATTGCCTGTATTATCGTAACCCGACGATGATAAGGTAACAGTTTGGTTGTCATCGTCTATTGAAACATTTAACCACCCATATTGTCCACCAAAGCTTAGTCCAATATACCCTTGGTTGACACCATCACTATGAGTTGAAGTAGGTGGAGCTACCGGCATGTTCCAACGAGCAATAGTTGATCCATTATACCAATCTAGTTCTGCTAGTAGTGGAGTTGGTCCAATAGTTGCTCCATAATTGAGCAATTCAACCATATAATCGCCAGAATTCCTAAGAATCATACTGCCAGAATTTCCCGAAATATAAAAATTATTACTTCCGCTATAAGTTACATAGTAGTCATATATTTCATCTCCATCAATATCGATATATCCATACGATACATCATTATTTGAGAATGTTTGAGGTAAATCAACATATGCAGGAGTAGTAAGTTGAGGCAACTCAGCTCTACCTGTAAAAACCAAAAACATGGTAATAATAACTAAACTGATTTTTCGTGTTTGTTTTGTTTTCATTTTTCTGATCGTATTTTAGTGATTGATTTAATCACAATAGTAAAAATCAAATAATCTAGTATAAAAAAGCTCCGTATATTTTATTTCTTGCGTTTACGCCGCCAAACAACTCCGGCACCTGTTGCCAATAAAACTAAAGCCGAGGCAATAAAAGGTACCGGCACTGTACTGGCAAACGGATCGCCTAAACCGGCAGTTGCAGGCTCACCGGAAGTTTCGTTATACCCCGATGATTTTAAAGTAACAGTTTGGTTAGCATCGTCAATTTCAACATTTAACCAACCATACATTCCATTAAAATACAAGCCCAGATAGCCCTGGTTTATACCATCTGCGTGAGTTGATGTAGGCGGGTTAACCCAACTGTCCCAAAAAGCAATGTTATTGGTTGAACTGTACCATTCAGTACCCGAAGGTGCAGCTGAACCAATACTTGTTCCTCCGGGAAGTATTTCTAAGCGATGTATTCCGGTATTTTTTAAAAACGAATTTCCAGAATAACCACTAATTGAAAAATACTTGCTACCAGGGTACGATCCGGTAAACCAAACATGATAATCCCACATTTCATCACCATCTATATCGATATACCCATTATATACTCCTTCGTATGAGAATGTTTGAGGCAGCTCTGTTGGAACAACCAACTCAAGAGAAGGCAACTCTGCTTTTACAAGCAATACTGAAAAAAGAAAAATAAACGTTGGAAAAATTTTTACTCTTAGATTGATGTTTTTCATTTTTTGATGTTTTAAAAGTTCTGGAATTTCTCTGTAAATATACTCTATAATACAATACATTAATCAGTTAAGGGAGTATTTTTTCGATAATTGTTCAATTTTTTGATGTATGCACTGTCGGGTTCAAAACCCATATCGATCGATTTTTTGCTATTTTTAGAGGCCATCTCGTAGTGTTCGGTTTCAAAATACGCCATCGATTTAAAATGAAAAACTTCACCATCGGCCTCGCCCATTTCAATTATTTTATCGAGTACCTCAAGTGCTTGATCAAATTTAGCAGTAAACAATAGGGCAACAGCTTTTATTTTCAGCAATTCAACATCAGTGGTTTTTTGATCGAGTGCCTTTTGAGCAAATTGCAGCGAAACAGGAAAGTTTCGCGATTGATTATACATTGAAGCAATGTTTTTTAATAAGATAAAATGAGTTGAATCGATATCGTAAGCGGCAGAGAAATCACTGTGTGCTTTTTCGAGATTTTTCATTCTTTTATAAGCAATACCGCGCGAGAGCAAATTATCAAAATTATCGGATTGCATGCGCAATGCTACTGTAAAATCATCAATGGCTTTCTCATATTCATGATTTTTCATATAAAACCGCCCTCTGTTCACATAAGGAGGCATTTGTGTTGGATAATAATTCAAAAATGTTTCAATATCGGCCAGGCCCAGTTCGGCATTGTTGTTCTCAAAATACCAAACCGAACGATTAAGCAGTGCATCGGGCGATGACGGATTCAATTGTATAGCCCGGTTGTACACACTAAGTGAATTTTTCCATACCGGCAGATAAACTACAGAAATTATTCCCCAAACCATTGTGTACAGTATAAATAAATACAGTGCATATTTTTTACACATACGGTAAAACAACGCCATAAGCATAAGCAAAAGGCCCAGCAAGGGCAAATACATATACCTGTCGGGAACAAACGTTGCAACGGTATAGTCTTTTTGTAGCAATACCGGCGATATGCTTATCGAAAAAAATAAAAACCCGAACCAAATCAGAGGTATTTTTTTTCGCAAACAAAAAAGTACGACAACTAAACCCAAAAGGAATAATGGCAAAACGGGAAACAAAAATGCAATGCTTTCGAAAATTTGCTCACGTGGATAAAAAACAGTTTGATGCATTGGAATGAAAAATTGTTTTATCCAGAAAAATATTCGAAGCGATGCAATAAACACAGTGCGCATAAAAACACCAGCTTGTTCGAGGTATGGAGGATAAGAAATCAACGGATCGCCGTATGATTCTTCGATAAAATCGGTATTAAACGAATCAAAAAAATCCCCCAAAAATCCAAAAATCCAAAGGGCAAGTACAGTTAGAACCAAAAATGGAACTTTATTTTTCAGCAGCGAAACCGTATTTTTTTTTCGATTAAACACATCAATTAAAACAATAATCGCAACAAAAGTAATGCCCATTGATTTTGATAAAATACTAAGACCAGCTGCCAATAGCGCCAGCCAGTAATAGGTTTTTTTGTTGGTATTAAGCCACTTGAACCAGTACAGCAAGCCAGAAAGATAAAATGCCGTAAAAAGCATATCTTTTAAACAAATTACCCAGGCAACCGACTCAACATGCAGCGGATGTACCGAAAAAGCTAACGCAATACATGCAGCAAAAAACCGAATATTTGTATTGCTAAAAAACCGTTGAAGAATTTGAACTCCTATGTAAAAAACCAGTACTACATTTGCTGCATGCAGCAATACATTTACAGTATGAAAAACAAAGGGATTAAAATCAAAAAGGGTTTTGAGCAAACGCCAAAACAGAAATGAAATGGGGAAATAATCGGGATGTCCTATTTTAAAACGCAACAGTTCGCCCCAGGTACGGCCACTATCGGCTATCAATGGATTTTGGGTAATAAACAGAGTATCGTCAAAAGTAAGAAAGCCAAAAGAACAGGCAATGTACCACAAGGCAATTGTTATACAAACTAATGCAAGGCTAATAAAAGCATTGCTTTGGGGTAATATCCATTTAAATTTATTACCGACAAACATAACACCGAGGAGATAATATATTATATATTAACAAAAGCATACAGCAAAAACAAAACGTCCGTATGAGATTTACGAACGTTTTGACAATTGAGATATGTTATTCGTTGGTCAATTGAATAATCAGTTGAATAATTTCTTCGAATTTGCTTTCGGGGATCTCGCCTTTATAAATAGCCCTGCAAACTCTTTGTTTATCGAGAATAACCATTGTGTATTGATTTTTTGGCATTCCCCATTTCTCTTGCAAATCACCATCGTAATCAAACAAAATGGTTGTTCCGAATTTTTTAGCTTTATTTCCGGCAATAGTGCGAATAAGCATATTGGGTTTCCATGTCGATTTTGTGTCAACAATTCCAAAACCTTTAAATTTGGTATTATCAATTCGTCCCCCCTCTTTTGTTTCTTTTTTAATTGCATCGTTTGCCGGGTCGTTCAAATCCGAAACATCGGGGTCGACATAATTTATTTGCAATACTTTACCACTCCACGAATTCATCGAAAATTCGTTCCCTTCTGAATCGGTAAACACCCAGTCGGGTGCCTTATCGCCCACCTTAAGGTTTACATTTTGAGCCTGTATAAATTGTGTTCCAAACACAAGCAATACCATACATAATATCAGTTTCTTCATTCGTATTGTTTTTAAATGTTTATAGAAAAAAAAAACTTGCTCAAAAATGAGCTACAAGCATTGACCAATAAAAAATCGCATTAAATTTACACAGACATTTTAATGGCTTTTGCATGTATTGTTATGCTAAAGTAAAATTTTTTTTCATATTTGAATATGGAAAACCAATTAAATAAAGCGCTTACAAAATGTATGGCAATATGCAGCAAATCTGAAAAGTGCATTTTCGACATACAAAAAAAGCTTAACAGCTGGGGAATTTCAGAGTCTGATTCCGAAAAAATTATTTCTCAACTTAAACAAGAGCGTTTTA
>CAZARW010000123.1:0-4576 GCA_964487645.1 uncultured Prolixibacteraceae bacterium | reverse complement strand
CTGCAAATGCATTATCCATAAGAGAATCTGCGGTGTTTGGGTATCATTGTTAAGTAGGTTTAATGTGTTAATTACTGGCAATAATAATAATAATAATAATAATAATAATAATAACAATCTCAAAATAAATTGATGTTTTTTTATTATAAAACCACTGTTGTCCGGTTAAGTAAAGATTTCCCTGTACAACAATAAATATTAATTCGTATTGTTTCAAACTAACCTATATTGCCAACAATATAGGTTAATTTCTAATTTAGAATTTTACAGTATAACTTATGCTTGGCATAATAGGGAACATAGTATATTTGTATAATTCAACGCCTTTGTTTGTGTTGAAATAATCATAATACAAGGGATTTTTTCGGTTATATAAATTGTAAACGCTAAAATTCCATATCCTCTCTGTTTTTTTCTTTTTCTTTTTGCAGGTAAAAGCAATATCGGCACGGTGGTAATTTTCCATACGATAAGCATTTATTCCTTTGTAATTATTGATGGGTATGTAAGCGTTCATAAGGTCATTAAAGCGCTGCGATGCAAACTTGATAGTTTGTACCTTATATGTTGTGTTTGCAATTGTAATGGGGTACCCCGAACCAAATACAAAAGTACCCGAAACAGTCCATTTACTGTTTATTGGATAGTTTGCAACGATTGAAAAGTCATGTCGCCTGTCGTAGTTGAACGGAAAAACATTTCCGTTGTTTTTATTCTCGAAATGACGTGTTGCCCCGGCAAGGGTATAGCTAATCCATCCGTTTAACTTGCCCGCGTTCTTTTGAACAAAGAGCTCAATCCCTTTTGCTTCGCCCGTGCCGTTTGTTTCAATTTTTTGATCCCAATTGCTGTTACCGGCAAAAAACGATTCGCCGGGCTTAAAAGCTATTAAATTTTCAAGAGTTTTGTAATACCCCTCTACACTAATTTCGTACATACCATTTCCAAGTGTTTTAAATATCCCAATAGCACCTTGTTTGGATTTACCGGGTTTTACGATATTTGTGGGCGGCAGCCAAATATCGTTTTGGAATCCTGTTGACGAATAGTTTAAACGGTTAACGTTTTGGGTCATATGCCCATACGATGCCTTTATGGCAAAGAGTCCCACTAAATTATAGTTTATTAGCAGGCGCGGTTCCCACGCCGGGTACAAAAAATCTGACCCAATAATATAGGAGTGTCGCAAACCTGCATTGAAACTCAGGTTTCCGGTCACATTATAGTCCATTTCAACAAATAAAGATGGTTCTGCTACAAACGATTTTTCGTAAGAACTTGTATCACGTATGCTACTTTCTTCTATTGAATTACTGAATGCACTTGCCCCGGGCAGGTAATTGTGCCACACAAAATGCCCTCCGTATTTAAATGATAAGTTATTTGCCGGTATAAAATCGAATGTGGCTTTTAGCGAATAATCTTTAATCATTGAGGTATATGTAACATACTGTTCACTGTACAAACTATCTTCAATGCTTTCTTTATGAAAAGCTTTGTTTTCGTTAAAATAGTCGTAACGGGTATAGTACCCGGTAAAATCAGCAAAATGCCTGGAGCTCAGTTGCCGGGTATATTTTACTGCTGCCAGAGCATTTTTCCATTCGGTTGTTGCTTTTGAATACGAGTCGCCTTCGTTTTCTTTTAGCCTTGAATTTATAAAAGTATCGCCCCCCTTATATAAGCTTACAATTAGTTTATCTATATCGCTGATATTGGCCGATACTTTGGCACTAAAATCGGAAAAACTATAGTTTGTTTTGCCATCGGTAACAGTTTTCAATAGTGCTGCCGGCCAAAAATTTCGGTACGAAACAAAAAACGAAGCTTTGTCCTTTACAATTGGACCTTCAAGAAAAACATTACCGGAAATAATGCCCAGCCCCACTTCGCCTCGAAAGCGGTTTTTATCGCCCTCTTTCATACGTATGTCGAGCACCGATGACATGCGCCCTCCAAAACGAGCAGGAAATGCGCCTTTATACAGCGCAAATTCTTTAATGGTATTATTATCAAAAGTCGATACCATATTCCCGGCGTGATTAGCATAATATATCGGCACATCGTCGAGTAAAACAAGGTTTTGTTCGGTTTCTCCGCCCCTTACATACAAGCCGGCACTACCTTCGCGCCCACCTTGTATACCGGGCAAAAACTGAATGGTTTTTACCAGATCGGCCTGAAAAAGCTGTGGCATAAATTCTATGTCGCTTAAAGGCAGCCTAAACATGCTCATTTCTGTCCTCTCTTCAATTGTTTTCCGATAAGAAACTGTTACTTCTTCTATATTGATGCCCCCCTTTAGGTAAAATGTGTTTTTATTTACGGTTGAATCGATTAAACCGACATAAGATTCATAACCAGTATAAGATATTACCAGACTGCCACTTTGTTTAGCAGATGGTATTACCAACGAAAAAAAACCATGCTGGTTGCTCAGAGTTCCGATGTAGGTATCTTTAATTAAGATACTTGCTCCAATCAGTGGTTCTTTTGATTGTGAATCGGACACAAAGCCCGAAATGGTTTTCTGCTGCCCAAAAATTTGTAATGTAACGAACATCGATACTAATAACAGACTTACACATTGAATATTTCTTTTTAACATAGATTTTGTCGGTTCTAATTTGATGGATAAACATAATGCTCTTCGGCCATATAGCCTGCAAATATTCCATAGCCGTTATCGATGCCCGATGACATTATAACAGGTTCTACCGGAAAAACAATGTCGTATGAACTTGCCATATGCCTTCTTATCATTTTCCTAAATTCATAGAGCTTCTCAGATAAAGAAATTACTGTAATACGAGTGCTCCAACCAAGCTCAAATGGCATAAAACTATATTGTTTACAAAGAATTGATACTTTTTGCTCATTAAAAAGTTCATCACTGAATATTAATGTACCACTATAGTATTCATTAACTTTTTCATTTATTATAATTGGATCATCGCTTACCAATTCTTGACCAATGTGTTGTTCATTATAATACATGTATCCAGAAGCAAACAATTCATAAAAGTTTACTACATTACCGGGGTCATCAATTTTTATTGTCACCATTACAACGTTGTAAACTTCGCTGTATTCATTTGGAATTATATCAGTTCGTTTTAAGAATATATCTGAAACAATCGGAGACTGTGGTAAAGAATCAATTGCTGTTATTGCCTTGTATCCAGGCACATTAACCGTTAGCTGGTATGCTTCGTCAAATTCAGGTGTAAATAACGAATCGTAATAATTACCATCTTCCTGGTAAGGTATGCTGTGGATGATGTTCTTTTTGATTGATTTTATTGTTACCTCAGCATTTTCAACAATAGGCCAATCAACATTTTCGGTTATAACAACTGTTTTACTAATATTTACTTTAAAATATTGCCCGTGTGTAAACAAACAGTTAACTGCAATTTGTGGCTCATAATTATCAAAATCTAATGTAGCCGGGGTGTCGCAAGCAAATGCTAATAACACTAAAAACAAAAATAAAGTACTTTTCATATTTTTGGATTAAAGGGTTGCCTCAAATTCATGAATTATTTAATCATAATTATTCATCCTTATTTTTGAGGCAAACCCAAAATTGTTAATTATCAGAACAATTAAGCATTTCTCCACAATGTAAAGTAGCTACTCTGACAGACAAATCAGAACCATTTGCCCGTGATTGTGCTTTAAATGTTACCTTAAATCTATGTGCAGATAGAGCTTTAACTCCATTATAAAGCTCCCATCTTAAATCGTTTTTTTGGAAGCCTGTATTTTTATTACCTGCTAACACACACCCAGGATCGTTCCTCTTATTATATCTATTTTCAGAAGTATTTCCATATATTGAAACCTGAACATGTTGGTAATCTAAAGGCTCTATTTCAGCTCTTACATGATAGATAATTAAATATCTGTCTAATTTCAATCGATATCTGGCATGACCATCTGTTAAAGTATTTATGTAAACCCAAATCCTTCCACTTTTACTACATCTGTTAGTACTTGATCCAGACTTCAAAATAGGATTATCGTCAAACACATCAACATCATCGTCAAAATTAAAGGTTTGCCCTACATCGGCACTTTTTAGGTCGCAGGTTCCTGAAAGCTTTCTTTTTATTAGTGATCTATCTTCAAAATTCAATTGAAAATAGTTCCCTGCAATAATGATTTCTTTCTCGGGATTTAGCAAGCTGGCAAATGTGTTGCCAATTTCATATACTAATTCTTCCTGCTTGTTCGAAGCACGCAACGATTCAAAATTGTATGCATCTTCCCATGAATCTAATTTAGTCTGGTCAAGAGTTCCTAATAATTGTATGGTTTCATCGTATAAATCAACAGTAGTAAAGGTTAAAATACCATCATTTACCGATATTCCTTCATTAAGATCAAATTCAAAAAGCTCGTTTTCTTCTTTACACGAATTTAATGCCACTATCCCTGCAAATACAAGGATTAAAACAAATAAGTTGTTAATTTTTTTCATAATTTTACATTGTTTAGTTGAGCCCATATGAGCAGCACACTCAGGGCTCGGTTATTTAAATTGACAGGCGGTTCACAGGGTTTTGCCCGG
>CAZARW010000122.1:0-5028 GCA_964487645.1 uncultured Prolixibacteraceae bacterium | reverse complement strand
TACATGCAATTGCCGAAGCTCAGAAAGCCGGCGGCATTGCTGCCATTATTGATGCCGAACATGCATTTGACCCATTTTATGCCAAAAAACTTGGAGTGAATATCGATGAGCTGTTAATATCGCAACCCGACAACGGAGAGCAGGCTCTCGAAATTGCCGATAACCTGATTCGATCGGGAGCTATCGATATAATTGTAATTGACTCGGTTGCAGCACTAACACCTAAAGCCGAAATTGAAGGCGAAATGGGTGATTCACGAATGGGACTGCAAGCCCGGCTTATGTCGCAGGCACTACGTAAGTTGACAGCCAATATCAACAAAACAAATACGACCTGTATTTTTATCAACCAGTTGCGCGAGAAAATCGGCGTCATGTTTGGCAATCCCGAAACAACTACCGGTGGTAACGCGTTAAAATTCTACTCGTCGGTTCGTCTCGATATTCGGCGCATTGGACAAATTAAAGATGGCGAAGACTCAACCGGAAACCACACCAGGGTTAAGGTAGTAAAAAACAAAATTGCACCGCCGTTTAAAAAAGCCGAATTCGATATTATGTACGGCGAAGGTATTTCGAAAACCGGCGAAATTGTTGACCTGGGAGTTGAAACCGATGTTGTGAAAAAAAGTGGTTCGTGGTTTAGTTACGGCGACACAAAACTTGGTCAAGGCCGCGAAAGTGTAAAAAATTTGCTTAAAGATAATCCTGAACTTGCCCTTGAACTTGAAACAAAAATTTTACAAAAAATGACCGGTACTAACGAAGAATAGAATTGTAATTCGTTATAAAAAAACCCTTTGCGTAATAACTCAAAGGGTTTTTTATTGGATTAAATTCAATAATTTTCAGACTTTAATCATCCAGTTTTTCGACATAAACATAACCTGCCCTCTCAACAGCTTTACTCACTTGCTCATGATCAATATTTGTTCCACTCACTTTTACTTCGCCGGTTACAAAATCGGCAACTACATTATCAACACCGTCAATATCTAAAATGTCTTTTTCAACATGAGCTTTACAGTTTTTGCACGTCATTCCTTCTACTTTATATCGCTCAATTTTTTGATTTTCTTGTTGTTCCATCATTTTATTCTTGTTTTGTTTCATTTTTATGTTTTTAACAAAAAATATAATTGCTGCATTTATCACCAACACTATAAGAACAATAGCCGACACAACACCTACCCAATGTGGCAACACATGATTGTGGGCATGATGAGCATGCTCAGCAAAAACAAACCAATCGAGAGGCAAAAATGCATCGATGAGATAACCAAATACCAATGCTCCTACAACAATTGTAGCTAAATAAACAATTGTTTGTTTACGTCCGAGTGATTTTGAAAGCACAGTTAAGGTTGCAATATTTGTAGCCGGCCCGGCCATCAAAAACACCAATGCTGCACCCGGGCTTAACCCTTTCATCATTAAAACTGCTGCCACCGGAACCGACCCTGTTGCGCAAATATATAGCGGAACCGATGCAAACAATACCAAAACCATGTTTAAAAGTGGATAATTTGCATATTGTGTGAAAAAATCATCAGGAATTATTAATGCCAAAAAAGTAGCCAATAATAAACCAATAATTAACCATTTCGATATATCGTGTATAAATTCGACAAAACCGTAGTAAAATGCTTTTTTAGTTTTTTGCCAAATACTATAATCAGCATAAATATCGACACTTTTCACTTTTTTTACTTCGGATTTATTGGTGAATAAATTTGCAATTCCTCCGCCTGCAATACCAGTCATAAAAGCAACAACAGGTCGTATTATTGCCATTGGCAGGCCAAGCAGTGAATATGTTACCAACACCGAGTCAACTCCTGTTTGCGGTGTTGAAATTAAAAACGATACTGTTGCTCCTTTTGAGGCACCGTTTTTATTAAACGACAAACCGGCCGGAATTACTCCACACGAACACAACGGAAGAGGAATCCCAAGCAGTGCGGCATGAGTAACCGATTTCATGTTGTTGCCTTTAAGCAAATTAGCTACTTTATTTTTTTGCATAAAAATATGCAGAATACCTGCAAACATAAATCCCAAAAGCAAGTATGGCGACATTTCGACTAACAAACTCCAAAACTCTTCGATATAAGTTATTATATAGTGCATAATACATTCTGTTTACCAATATGAGTGAGTAAAACAGCAAAATGTATCAAATGGTTCACTAAAAAAAAAGCTGCTCCAATGACATTGGAGCAGCTTAACAATATCGAAATATATTATTTACTGAACATAATCGGCATCGAGCAAAAACTGCAAGCTTTTTTCAACACTAACAATAGGTTCAAAATTGTATTTTTCGACCTCAACAATAAGGTGTTTCATACCCGATACTTCGGTTTTAGCAAACATCGCTTCGAAATCCATTTTTCCGCTTTCTCCGAGTTCTTTCTCGTCTTTAACATGCCAAAGCCAAAAACGTCCGGGATATTTTTCAAAATAATCAACCGGATTTTTACCACCCACAACAATCCAATATAAATCGGGCTGAAAAAATACAAATTCGGGATTTGTATTCGAAAGCAAAATATCGTAACGGGTAGTATCGGGAGCAATTTCCTCAAACTCGCCATCGTGGTTGTGGTATCCGAATTGTATTCCTTTTTCGCTGCATTTTTCACCAACTACGTTAAAATATTCAGCATAAAGTTTTAAATCCTGAATATCGCCATATCCGCGTTCGTCCATAAATGGCTGAACAATATACTTAACTCCGGCAGCTACGTGAGCATCAATGCATTGATCCCACCAAGCCATGGTAGCATCCCATTCTTCGTCGGTAGGTAAAGCTTTACCAGTATGCGAGGCCAAAAATTCCAAACCATTTTGCTTACATATCTCTGTAAATTCTACCGGTTCGATGCCATAAAATTTGCCATCACCATATCCGGCAGCTTCGATAAAAGCATATCCCATTTCGCCAACTTTTTGGAGAGTAGCAGCAGCATCATTGCGCATATCGTTACGAACCGACCATAACTGAAGACCAATTTCTTTGTCAGGTTTCGATTCGCCGCATGACACAAACGAGGTAGCAATTGCCAGTAACAATAATCCTTTTAATACACGATAAATTTTCATAGTATAGATTTTAATTGAATAAGTATTTGATTAATATTTTTTTTACAACTCTCTGATTTTAATATTCCTGAACCATACATCGTCGCCATGATCCTGCAAACCGATATATCCTTCTTTAGCAACATTTGCCCAATTAGGATTTAGCTCAGGAAACTTACTTCCAGCCACCAGTTTTTCCCACTCGGGAGTCCACAGGTGATATTCGAGTACTGTTTCGCCATTCATTTTATGAACAACAGTACCACGGTACACTATTATTTCAGCGGTATTCCACTCCCCTGCCGGTTTTGCATTTTGAGGATCGGCAGGAATCAAATCGTACAACGAACCGGCTTTTCGGTTTCCGTTTTTACCCAACATCGCATCGGGGTGTTTGTCGTTATCGAGAACTTGCATTTCGGGTGCAGTTTTCCAGATAAAATCATATAACGAATCTTCTTGTCCGAGGTAAAAAATTCCGGAGTTACCACCTTCGGATATTTTCCACTCAAGTTTAAGGTGAAAATCCGAGAATTTTTTATCATATAAAATATCGCCGCCATCTTCGGCACCGGCCTCACCTCGTCCCGATCCCTGACACATAAGAGCATCCTGATCGATAGCCCATCCTTTGGGAAATGTTGTTTTGTCGTAACTTCGCCATCCGTCGGTCGATTGACCATCAAAAAGCAATATCCAATCGTTGTCTTTTTCTTCAGGAGTGAGAGCATTCATTTGGTTTTTTTTGTTTGTTGAATTGCAGGCAAACAATACAATTGCAGCAAGCATTACACTCATTATTGTAATTTTTTTCATATCGATTTAAAGTTTTAAAATGAATAAATTGTTTTCGACAGATAAATAGATTCATGCTCATAAAGAGACATCAATCAATTGCCTTAAACAGGCATATCGGGTAAAGCCCAGCCATTATGATACTCGTGTTTAATCAACTCAGCAGCAAACTGCTGTGCATTTACCGGGTCGGTCCAGTCTTTATTAAACGTTGGATGTCCGTCGGTGATGCTAAAGCCATCTTTGATAACTGTTTTAATGGTTTCGTCGCTACCAATATTTGTAAATTTCATATTTTCGCCATCCCATTCGAGTTCTTTATTAAGGCTTTGCAAGCGAACAGCAAGTACTCCCATAACAACCATTTCGTTAAACGGACCGGCTTCGCTAAATGGAGAAAGAGTTTCGACACGATTTGCAGCCGACTCCTTACATGCACGTACCCAATCCATTTCGTGCGATAAGTTTATACGAGGTTGAGTTTGTTGTACTTTAGGCACTTTTCCCGAGAGCAACCAAGGATCGCGCCCATAGCATCCAGTAACTAAAACATCTTTCGTTCCATAAAAAAGGACTCCGCCCCCATACATATTCATATCTTTACCATCGGGCCATCCTTCGGGTTTTAGCGGCTGTAATCCGCCATCGTACCAATGCACTTCAACTTCGGGCATTTTTAGTTTACCAACTTTTTCACGCTTAGGATACACCAGTTTTACACGTTGAGCCACCGGGGCAGCATCGGTTAATAAAAGGGTTGAGCTTCCTTGTGCTTTAATAGGATATCCCAGATTAAGCCCTTTAAAAACAGGATGCAAAATATGACAGGCCATATCGCCAAGTGCACCAGTACCAAAGTCCCACCATCCACGGAAATTCCAGGGAGTATAAATTGAGTTGTACGGGCGTTTCTTTGCCGGCCCTATAAATAAATCCCAATTTAAAGTATCGGGTACAGGTTCAACTTTTTCGGGGCGGTTTAGTCCCTGAGGCCATATTGGCCGGTCGGTAAAGGCTTCAACCTTAACAACTTCACCAATTTCATTATTATGCAACCATTCGGTCGACAGAGCCACCCCATCGCCAGAAGCTCCTTGATTACCCATTTGAGTAGCAACTTTGTATTTAGCGGCAAGTTTAGTCAACAGA
>CAZARW010000121.1:0-5029 GCA_964487645.1 uncultured Prolixibacteraceae bacterium | reverse complement strand
TGCCCAGAACGTTCGTCAGAACATGTAAGCCCCAACGGGGCGTAATCACACTCCTTACAAAATTTAATCCTGTTTTGTTATACACTGAACAACAAGCAATAACAAATTACCGCAAGTTAGTGCTTTGTAAAATTATTTTACAGCAATTGTCTAATATATTTACACTCGAACTAACCAAACTAACGTAACAAGCTATTTTTGTGGAAATTACATTTTTGGCACATACTTGGTTATAAATGAAAAAATAAAAATGAAAAATGAAATACATTGGATTAATAACAGCAGTTTTCGTCTTTTTTTTTAAAACCGGACATGCGCAAGAAAGTTGGACACTGGAACGCTGTATCGACCATGCAATGAAACATAACATCGACTTAAAAATACAGCAAAACCACGAGCAAAAAGATATATACAGCCGCCAACAAGCACAATGGGAATTAGCCCCATCAATTAACGGATGGGGAAACTCAAGCATCGATTTCAGGCGCTCAACAAACCAAAACAACGAAATCGCTTCAGGCTCGTCATATAACATGAATTACGGCATCAGTTCATCGTTTACCCTATTTTCAGGTTTTACAAAGCTTAACACAATTTCGGCACTACGTTTTAATGAACTGGCAGGTAAAGAAGCGGGCATTCATGCTTCAAACATGCTTACAATTTCTATAACCGAATTGTACACACAGGCCCTTTATCAAAAAGCACTGGTAAAAGTGATTAACGAGCAACTTTACATCAGCCAGCTCGAAGCTGAACGAATTACAGCCAATGTAGAAGCCGGCTTGCTTGAGGCAGTTGCCCGTCTCGAAATTGATGCCATCGTTTCGGAACATGAACTTCAATTGAAAAAAGCTCAAAACGAATTACTTCTAATGAAATTAAAACTGGCTCATTTAATTGAAATACCCGAAAAAAGTGATTTCAATATTAGCTCAGACAAAATTGACACACTAAAACCTGAAGAAAACCAACAAACGGTTAACGAAATTTACACAACGGCCTGCCAACATTATCCGGCAATTTTGCAAAAAGAGTACGAAATGGCCTATTATAAAAAAATGCTTGATATTTCAAAAGGCAATGCCTCACCCTCGCTAACAATAAACGGTGGTTATAGTTCTGCATTTTTCTCGACCGACACGTTGCAAAATGGCATACAAACACCATTCAACACTCAATTTGAGAACTACATGAACCCATCGGTTGGATTATCGTTAAGCGTACCAATATTTAACGGCAGACAAAATGATTACAACATTAAAAAGCGGAAAATCGATCTTGAAAATGCACTCTTCACGCTTGAAAACGAGAAAAAAACCATCCAAAGAGAAATTGAAGAAGCCATATTGCGATTAGAAGCTTTACGTTTAGAATACCAATATGCGAGAAATAATTTAATTTCATCTGAAAAATCGTTCGATGCATACAGGGAAAGATATCAATTGGGATTAGTGACAAGCACCGAATTTATGGAAGCTCAAAATAAACTGGCTTATGCAAAATCAGAACAGATACGCGCAAAATATAGTTGGGTGGTACAGAAATATACATTGGAGCTTTATAAGGGAAGAGTATATTAGTCCCCGAGGTTAAATCGGGAGTGGTCGCTTTGGCTCTCATATTAGTCATTGAGTCATTGAGTCATTGAGTCATTAGTCATTAGTCATTGGTTATTGGTTATTAGTTATTAGTTAATTATAAGAAATGTAAGACATTAAATAATACCAATTAAATCTAATGTCTAAAGTTTAAAGTCTTACATCTAAAAGTCTGAATAACATGGGAATGGATCGTAAAATAGAAAAGAAAAAAGGAATCAGGCCGAAGCACTTGATTTACATCCTGGCAGGTGCGATATTTGTTGTGTTACTGGTTTATCTGATAAAATCAGCCGGTACATCAACCTACAGAGCCGAACGTGATAAACTTACCATTTCGACTGTTGAAGCCGGAAGTTTTAAAGATTATATTTCGTTAATCGGCACTGTAGAACCCATTACAACAATTTATATCGATGTGGAAGAAGGCGGCAAGGTAATTGAAAAAGTAATTTACGAAGGCGCAATGGTGAAAAAAGGCGATGTAATTGTGCGCCTGCAAAACAACGATCTCAACCTGCAAATACTCGATACCGAGTCGCAACTGGCCTACCAAAGCAACGAGCTGCGCAATACGTTTATTAACATGGAACAGCAAAAGATAAGCAATAAGCAACAGCTGTTAAGTATTGATTACGAGATTATACGACTAAAACGCAATTACGAGCAAAACAACGAACTCTTTAAAAAAGGTTTTATTTCGAAGGAACAATACCTCATATCGAAAGAAAACTACGAACTGGCACAACGCGACCGTGAACTGCGCTACGAGCGCATGGTACAGGATTCAATTTTCCGCGAAAACCAAAAAACACAAATGAACAACAGCTTGCAAAATATGCAACAAAACCTGAAAATGGTACAGCAACGGCTCGAAAACCTCAACATCAAAGCACCGGCAACCGGTCAGCTGGGAACCCTTAACATCGAAATTGGCCAGCAAATAAACCGGGGTGAGCGCATTGGGCAGCTGCAAATTCTCGATAATTTTAAAGTTGTTGCACAGGTCGATGAACATTACATTGACCGGGTGCGCCACGGGCTAAATGCTACATTCGAGAGACAAGACAGACAATTTGACATTAAAGTTGCCAAGGTTTATCCCGAAGTTCGTGACGGCAGGTTCAAAGTTGACCTACATTTTACAGGCGAAACACCCGCCAATCTGCGAACCGGACAAACCTACCACATACGACTCGAATTGGGTCAACCCATAGATACAATTCTTTTACCCCGAGGTGGATTTTTTCAAAGCACTGGCGGACAATGGGTTTTCGTACTCGACGAAAGCGGCAAATCGGCTACCAAACGCAACATTCGCATAGGCCGGCAAAACCCTTTGTATTACGAAGTACTTGAAGGTTTAAACCCGGGTGAAAATGTGATTACCAGCAGTTATGAGATGTTTGGGGGGAATGATAGGGTGGAAATGAGATAAAACACCCCCAACCCCCTAAAGGGGGGGGCTTGGGTAACTGCCAGATTTGAGCGTTTGAACATTAAAAAAATAGAATACATAACCATTTATTAAATAAACAATATTAACAAATATGCACCTCAGCAAAAGTCCCCTTTAGGGGATTTAGGGGTCTTAAAAAAAACACCCCTTTAGGGGGTTTGGGGGTATAATATGATCAAAACAGAAAAATTAACAAAAGTATTTCGCACCGAAGACATAGAGACTTTGGCGTTGAACGAAGTGGATTTAGAAGTGAAAAAAGGCGAATTTATGGCCATTATGGGCCCGTCGGGTTGTGGAAAATCAACCTTGCTGAATATTATTGGGTTATTGGACAACCCCAGCAAGGGCGACTACTATTTCGATGGCATTAATGTGGCAAAATACCGCGAAAGCCAGCGCACAAACCTGCGTAAAGGCAATATTGGGTTCGTTTTTCAAAGTTTTAACCTGATTGACGAGCTGAACGTTTTCGAAAACGTTGAACTGCCGCTGTTGTACCTTAAAATAGGCACCAAACAACGCAAGGAAATGGTGAACACAGTGCTCGACCGCATGAAAATAAGTCACCGGAACAAACACTTTCCACAGCAATTGTCGGGCGGACAGCAACAACGTGTGGCCATAGCCCGTGCCGTGGTGGCCAATCCGAAACTAATCCTGGCCGATGAGCCAACAGGTAACCTCGACTCGAAAAACGGCCTCGAAGTGATGAAACTGCTTACTGAACTTAACCGCGAGGGCACCACCATTGTAATGGTTACCCACTCGATGCACGATGCCGGCTTTGCACACCGAGTTATCAACCTGTTCGACGGACAAATTATTACTGAAGAGCAGAAAAAGGATATGGGCGAAGTACTGATGTAGATATTACGCTATAAAATTGTAAATATGCCATTTTCATTATCAGATATAAAAAGGCGAATTTCATCAAGGTGTTGTTCGAGCAAAGAAAGAATGAGTTTTGTAGAGCAATTTCCTCTACGGATTAATACCACTTTTGGCGGAAAACCAAACAGAGAAACCATATTGTTGAAATCGGAATCTTTTGTTACTATGGTGAAATCATTTAATTTGGCATATTCCCAAACCAAAATATCTCTCGCAAAATCAAGCGAAATATCCATCAAATGTTTTGACGAATCACAATGCTTTCTGAAATGCGAAGCTAGCTTTGGTGATAAATTTTGGTCGAAAAGGAGTTTCATCAGGCGCAAAGTTCAATTTTTTCTTTGTTGGCCGCAAAGCTTAAACAAGCCAAAATATCTTCTTTTTCGAGATAAGGAAAATCTTCAAGAATTTCTTCCATACTCATACCCGATGCAAGGTACTCAAGCACTTCGAAAACAGTTATGCGCATACCACGCACGCAAGGTTTTCCGCCCCGCTTGCCTGCCTCAATGGTTATTCTGTTATTGTAATTCATAGAAAATGATTTCTAACAAATATACGAAATAAACTCAAATCACTTGTCATGAACCTTATCAACATCCGTTCAACCTTCAATCACCTGAAAAAAAACAAGTTTCATTCGCTGCTTAATGTGTTTGGACTGGCCGTGGGTTTGCTGTTTTTCCTGCACATTATGCTGTACATTGGTTACGAAAAAGGCTTCGACTCGTTTTGGCCTGAAAATGAACGCATTTACAGGGTGAATTACGACATTACCCAAGCGGGCGAACGGGTGTTGCACTCAACCAAAACACCGCGCGGGCTTTTCAGGGTTATCCAAGAGGAAGTGCCTGAAATTGAACACGCCGGAATTGGTTACATCGAACAGGTGCTGGTGCGCTACGAAGAACGTTATTACAGCGATCAGCCCGATTTGTGGGTGGAAGGCGACTTTGCCGAAGTTTTCGGCCTGGAAATGGTTCGAGGCAAAGCCACACTAAACCTACCCAACACCTGCGTTATCTCGGCATCAAAAGCCAAAGAAATTTTCGGGAACGAAGACCCCATTGGTAAA
>CAZARW010000120.1:4871-5106 GCA_964487645.1 uncultured Prolixibacteraceae bacterium | reverse complement strand
AAAAGAGTTACAGGCCCCGTACATTATCCCGGCTGGAGGTTCATCAACTGTTGGCTCAATTGGTTTTGTTAATGCCGGGTTTGAACTCGCAGACCAGATTTCACGTGGTGAACTACCCCGTCCTGATTCGATTTTTGTGACTTTGGGAACCATGGGTACGATCGCAGGCCTGGTACTTGGTCTCAAAGCATCCGGCATCTCCTGCAAGGTTCATGCAGTCAGGGTCGTCGCCGAT
>CAZARW010000120.1:0-4861 GCA_964487645.1 uncultured Prolixibacteraceae bacterium | reverse complement strand
CTTGAAGTTTACAACAAGCCGGACAATCTGTTTGTCGCCGATTTTGTCGGCAACTTTGACAAATGTATAATACTTGCCGAAAAGACCAATAAACTTCTTCATGATAACGATCCGGCCTTTCCAATCCTCAGTTTTTCTGAGAACGACCTGATTGTCTATGGAAATTACTTTGGAAACGGTTATGCAATTCCAACTCCTGAAGGCGAACGATTTATCGAATTAATCAGTAAAAGTGATACCATCGAGCTTGACAGTGTGTACACCGGAAAATGCGGTGCCGCTTTTTATGACTATGTTACCAATGCAGGTAATAAAGAAACAGTTTTATTCTGGAATACAAAAAGTTCACATGAGGAGCCATCGCTGGAAACACCGTGCAATCCTGAAAGCCTGCCGGTTTCAATCAGGAAATATTTTACTTGACTTACAGTTATCATTTTAATAGATAGTTACAATCTTAATCTATTCGGCTTCTATGTTCAGAACTCACAAAACAGTATAGTTTGATTGTGCTGTTATACTCAGATTGTCCGTTAGATACAGCTACATCTTCATAGAGAAGCATAATTATCATTGTAAAACCATGCCCATTCAGGACACGGTTTTACATTGCATTACATTAACGTAAAATCTCGATTCCCCCAATGGAAGCATTATCAGTAACAGTGGTAAATGTAATTACTATCTGCCCGGAACTGTTTGCTGTCGCTGTAAACTCACGAACAACCGCTCTGTACTGTGCTCCTGCAGCTGCGAAGATATCAAAATTTGTGAGAACAGACGAGTTATTTATCTGTACATTAAACACCCGTCTTCCGCTTGCGGTCCAGTAAAGCTCTGCAAAGTGAAATCTGACTTTATACGACATGGATGGAGTCAGTCCTGGAAAAGTATAGGTGCTGTTTCCGTACCGCTCGCTTCTATAAACATTTTGCGGAGCCGGATCGGTTACGCCTGATATTGTTATATTGTTTGAAACAGTTCTTTGGGTTCCCCCTGAACCATACTGATCACCACCGAATGGAGTATATCCACCGCTGCTGCCACAGTTGACCTGATACACAGCTGCCGGGAGACTGGTTACTGTGACTGCTGCTGTAGCATTCAAACTACCATACGATGCAGTAATTGTGTAAGGACTACCAGCACTGCTGCCTGCAGTAAAATTCCCGCTTGAACTTATGATCCCCCCACCATTGACACTCCATTCGATTGAAGCCTGGGTCGTTATAGCATTTCCAAACTGATCGGTTACATTAGCTGAAAAAACCTGTGTGGCATTGACATTTAATGACGCAGCTTGCGGTGTTATAACAAGCAATGTCGGTGTCTGATTTACAGTAACAGAAACAGAACTGGTTACAGTTTTGTTACCCTGATCTCTAATCGTCGCCTGCAACGTATACGTACCTGCCCTTGTAAAAGACGCAACACTGTTTTTTGCTCCATTGGTAGTATTAACACTGAATGCCACAGGTGCCGGAACAGTACCTGTTGCTGCCCAGGAATAGGTCAGGTTGTTTTCTCCATTATCATCACTTCCCAGAACCGACAGTGAAGCAGTTGTACCGGCAACGACCGCTGGCGTTGCAGAAGCCGGATTAACCAGCTCCGGTGGATTATCCGGTATGGTTTCAATAATCTCAATTCCCTCAATCGTAGCATTATCAGTTTTTGTTGTAAATACGATTGCTATCTGCCCGGAACTGTTTGCAGTAACATCAAATTCTCTGATAACCGCCCTGTATCTCGAACCTGCAGATGCATATATATCAAAATTGGAAAGAACTGTAGTTCCATTTATCGCGACATCAAAAACACGGCGTCCTGTTGCAGTCCAGTAAAGTTCAGCAAAATGCAACCTGACACGATACCCTGCAGATGGCACAAGATCGGGTATTGTATAGGTTGAATTTCCATATCGTTCACTCTGATATATCCCCTGTGGCGCAGGATCGATAAGACCGCTTGTAGAAATGCTGTTTGAAACTGTTCGTAACGTTCCGCCAGTTCCAAAACGGTCGGTACTGTATGGGGTAGCCGAGCTGTTGCTACCGCAATTAATCTGATATACAACTGATGATATTACTGAAAATCCTGCTGAAATTGAATGATTCCCAGTTACATTACTGAACGTGTATGTGGAAACGATATCGACACTCTGACCATCCACGGTTACAGCAGAAATTTCATAACCTGTAGAAGGCGTTATAGTGAATGTCGCAGATGTTCCCTCCGCTACTGAAACAGAGCCTGATGGAGATATGGTTCCTCCTGCTGACGATGAAGCTGTTATGGTGTAAACCGGAACAGAAACAAATGTAGCACTGATAATATGATTGCTGGTAATATCAGCAAATTCGTAAGTTGAAACAGATCCCGCAGATACCCCATCAACAGTTACATCACCGATGCGATATCCGTCCTGAGGCGTCACTGCAAAAGTAACTGATGCGCCTTCATTGACAGTCACTGTTCCTGATGGAGATATGGTCCCGCCGTTTCCGGCTGTTGCAATTACAGAATACGTGACAGCCGGTGTAAACCCAAAGGTAACCTTCAGTTTTCCGCCGACTCCCGATGGCAGATTAACATGGCGGGTATTTGAATCAAAATTCGTATAAGGGCGTCCATCTAAAGTAACCGAAAGGATTTTGAGCTTCTCATCCTCAATGGCAATTGGTGTCAATTTAAATGAGCGGTCATACGATTCAGAGGGGTAATAGTAATATAACTCTACAGGCGCTCCGTGGTAATAAAGCGAGCTGTAAAGATAAGCGTAATATCCAAGCTCTGATGAATGATACCCTGCAGTGAAAAGACCTCCCTTATTTTCATCTATAACTGTTACTCCATCTTCTGATACGATATTGTAGCTTTCCCCATATACCGGATCCATGAGATGATCCATAAAAAAGTTAAGAGATCCATCAGCTATTTTCATGTATCGGTCACGGAACAGCTGCGACTGCGCTGTATAATAGCTCATTATTCCTGATGTAAACCCCTGTTCAACCATCCAGAAGTCTTTCTCTTTACTGGTAATTTCACCGGTTTTCCAGTTTACATAACGATACGGTGCACCGTTAACCGAATCGTAACACCCGTTCTCCCAGAGATTCTGCATGAGCGCCTGAGCTGCAGTAAGATATTCCGGATGATCCGGGCGAAGAAGGTAAGCGCGCTGCAGAACCCAGGCTGTTTTGTAGCCATGGCCAATATCCATACTCGAATTATTATTGTCAACATTCCAGTTTGCATCATATACTTCCGGAAAGCCCGCCGCCGCAGAATTCATGTTTACAATCAGATGATCAACAATGTTATCGGCAAGTTCAACAAAACGGTTCTGATGATTCAATGAATCGTACATCATTGCCATAAGAAGGGCATGTGTGGTAATTCCATCAACAGTTGGTGTAAACCCTTTATTCCATTTGTTTGTCCACGCGGTATTGGCATGGTCAAAATACCCCTTAGTTGACTGATTTGAATCCCAGAGTTTCGTATAATTTGAATTTATCCCCCGCATAAGCCATGTCTGATCATTCTCAGAGCCATCATTCCAGTTCATCGTCCCGCCCGTAGCTTCAACCATCGCAGTAACCCCGACCAACGCATAATGCTGCTGGAAACTCCACCAGTCATCATGCCCCCAGTGATTAATATGATTACCTTGGGCATCGGTGATAAAATACCATCCGTCGTTCCACCCGTGGTCATACAGAAATTTCAGTGCGTGATGAGCCTGTTCGAGATACTGTTCATCACCGGTCAGCATAAACGCACGAATAAACGTATAAGCAACCCTTGACTGACCACACAAAGCTTTTTCATTTACCCCGGTAGAATTGCCCTGACGATCTATACTGGTATGGTATCCCCCATTTGTATTATCCCGCTGCCGCATCCTGAACGTTGCTATATCCTTTACAAAATTTATAGCAAGCTCCGGATTTCTGATATATGGGCTCTCTGGCTCATATTCATTCTGTACTGTAAATGCTACCGGAATCGTAACCGGTGAAGCAATATTACCGGCTGAATGGGTCAGTTGTATAGAGCCATCGTAGACACCAACATATGTGCCATTTAGAGTTATTGTCAAAGTTGCATTATTACCGGCTGTAACACTGCCCGCAGAGGGTGCCACAGAAATCCATCCTGAAGACCCGGTGGCACTCCAGGTAATCGAACCACTGCTGCTATTACCAAGCGTTACCGTCTGGCTGACAGGAACATTCGGAACTGAGCAATGATTTATAGACAAAGGGTTTATTGACAGGCCGGGAAGAACTGCTTCTCCGACACAAGTAACTGTAAGAACAGGATTATCTGATGCATTACTGTAAATAGCTATTGCTCCTGATACCGTTCCCTGCGCCTGAGGTGCAAACAGTATCGGAACGGTAAGACTGCCACCGGATGTTACCGTCACAGGTGTCGATAAAGCTGTAGAAAACAGACCCGTAGAGCTCTCAATCGAATTAATTGTAGTCGTTGCATTCCCGCTATTGCGTAAGACGATACTCAGGCTCCGTGATGATCCAACATTAGTGAGAACAAAATTCAGCAGAGTCGGTGATGCACTTAACATTGGTTGTGCTGTCATTGTCTCAACCAGACTGATATTATCAAAATAAAAACCACCGGTTGATTTTCCACAGTTACATTCGATACGGGAATTGTTATCACTTGCCGCACTCATGGTGAATGTATACGAGTAGCGGGTTTTTACAGTTGTGAGCGTTACCATCTGATTCTGAGATCCGAAATATGATGTATATGGACTATTACTCTGTCCCACATTTATCTGCATCGTCTGTGTACCACTGTTCTGAGTGCCCTTGTATGCATCAAA
>CAZARW010000119.1:0-5132 GCA_964487645.1 uncultured Prolixibacteraceae bacterium | reverse complement strand
TAATAATAATAATAATAATAATAATAATAATAATAATAATAATAATAATAATAAAATTTATTGTGGTTTATTTTAATGTTGTATGATGAATATGAAAATAAAAGCCCGATACTGTATGAATATCGGGCTTTTATTTTTTTCAGTATTTGATATTACCATGCAAACAGCGGGTAATCTTTCATAATTTGATTAACTTTTTGTCGAACAGAGTTAATTACTTTTTCGTCTTCGAACGAAGCAATTACTGTATCAATAAGTTCAACAACAGTTGGCATTAAATCTTCTTTTACACCACGTGTAGTAATAGCCGGAGTACCAACCCGCAATCCCGAAGTTTGGAAAGGCGAACGGCTGTCGAATGGCACCATGTTTTTATTCACAGTAAGATCAGCATTTACAAGGGCATTTTCGACTTGTTTTCCGGTAACATCAGGATATTTTGTCCGAAGATCGATAAGCATTGAGTGATTATCGGTTCCGCCCGATATTACTTTGTATCCGCCATCAACAAAAGCTTTTGCCATTACTTCGGCATTTTTCTTTACTTGCGACTGATACACTTTAAACGAAGGATCGAGGGCTTCGCCAAAAGCAACTGCTTTTGCAGCAATAACATGCTCAAGAGGTCCTCCTTGTTGTCCGGGAAAAACCGATGAGTTGAGTAACGACGACATCATTCGCACTTCGCCTTTTTTAGTTTTAATGCCAAAAGGATTTTCAAAATCTTTTCCCATCAAAATGATTCCTCCGCGAGGGCCGCGCAATGTTTTATGTGTTGTTGAAGTAACAATGTGTGCATATTTAACAGGATTGTTTAACAGTCCGGCAGCAATTAATCCTGCAGGGTGTGCCATATCAACCATAAAAAGTGCACCAACTTTGTCGGCAATAGCACGCATACGTTGGTAATCCCAGTCGCGCGAGTAAGCCGATGCTCCACCAATAATCAATTTTGGTTTTTCTTGCAAAGCCAATTGTTCCATTTCGTCGTAATCAACAAAACCATCGGGTGTTACTTTATATGCAACCGGAGAATATAATATACCCGATGAGTTTACCGGAGAACCATGTGAGAGGTGTCCTCCGTGCGAAAGATCGAGCCCCAAAAATTTATCGCCGGGATTTAAAACTACGCTTAAAACAGCAGCATTGGCTTGTGCACCCGAGTGTGGTTGCACATTAGCGTATTCGGCTCCGTATAAACTTTTTATGCGGTCAATGGCAAGTTGTTCAGTCATATCAACAAACTGGCATCCGCCATAATATCGGTGGCCGGGGTAGCCCTCAGCGTATTTGTTGGTCATTACCGAACCCATTGCCTCCATTACTTGTTCACTCACAAAGTTTTCCGAAGCTATTAGCTCAATACCGTTTTGCTGACGATGTTTTTCTTTCGCAATAATGTCGAATACTAAAGTGTCGCGTTTCATTATTTTATGTGAATTTGGTTTGTATAATTTTGAAAATGCAAAGATATACTTTTTGAGAGAAAGACTAATGACGGCTTTTTATTTTATGCGGTAATTTCACCGGGATCAATCAGATTATTCATCAGAGCATAAACCGTGAGCCCCGAAATTGTTTTAATTCCCAGCTTTTCGGTTATGTTTTTGCGGTGAGTTATTACTGTGTTTTTGCTAATAAAAAGCTGATCCGATATTTCTTTATTTGATAAACCTTTAGCAACTTTTTTCAATACATCAATTTCGCGTTTACTTAATGCCGAATTGCCGGTGCTTGTTTGGTTTTTTGTTTGTAATGTGAAAAAAATTTGAATTTTTCCGACCATTATTTTTTTACTGTCATTCAAAAATAAAGTACACTCATTTTGTTCGTCGTAAGTGAGCTCATTATCAATAAATAAAATTTTTCCCGAAAAATGTTGCTTTAATTGGTTTAAACGATTGTTTTTTTCGAATGTTTTTTGCTCAACAATCATGTAATTCGCGTTGCAAATATCGCTGGGGTTGAACTTGTCTTCAGGGCGAATGACGATATATTCAGGTTCAACTCCAATGTGTTTAATAAGAGCTTGTAATCCGGCTTGAAGTAAAAAATTTGACACAGCAAGTATTACCCTGGTATTGAGTTTATGTTTTATCATTTTGTGCAATAATTTTTTCTTCGAGTTGAATAATTTTCGGAATAAGCACTTTGTCTTCAATACGCGAATGGTCGTTCAAATCTTCTTCGAGACTGAAAAGTTCAGGAATGAGCCTTTTAATTGCAATATTGCTTCCCGATGAAGGAAAATGTCGGATGATGAGGTTTTTTAAATCAAATAATTTTTCTTCAAGTTGATGATGGTCTTTGTTTTGATTAATAAAATCAACTCGCTTTTTTTTCAATATCATTTTGGGAGTTGCAATACCCTTGTTGTATGCATTTTCGAGTGTTGCCGAATACGAAAAAATATATTTTTCTTCGTACGCAAAATGGCGTTTTAATTCGTTTTTATATTCTTCGAAAAAATTAGCAATTAATCTGTTATGAGTTTTTGTTTCTGAATTGCTTAAACGAATAATATTATTCACAATATTTTCGAGTTCAGGAATTTTTGCATCTAAATAGTAGTGATGAGTTTTTGTGAGATATTCAACAACAAGTGATAGCGAGTAGTCGCCAAACTGGCTTTCTGAAAAATAATCGGCGTTATGATATGAATTTATAATTTCGAGAAAAAACAATGTGTCGATATTATAATCACTACACAATTCGTTAATTGTTTTATTGCCAAATCCCGGCACCAGGCCAAAACGGCCAATTACCGGCAACAATTGGTAGTTGATGTGAATAACATCGGCTACTTGCATATTTGCAGTAATGGGTAAATTTTTCATATGCCTTGCCTTCGAACCAATATCAATAGAGGTATTATTTTGTGAAGCAAAAATAGTATGTTACTGCTAATCAACAATCATAATATGTTGGTATTTTAAAATATTTAGTATTAAAATAATTTATAATTTAGTCGGATTAAATAAAACAAACTGTTTACATGAAATTAAGCCTGGTAATTTGTGTATATAACGAAGAAGAGAATGTTTTGTCCTTAGCCGGTCAGATACAAGATGCTCTGAAAAATTATGATTATGAAGCCATTTTTGTCGACGATGGATCAACAGACATGACCAGAAACCAAATTCGGAAAATAAACGACAAGCATTTTACATTAATTGAACTTCGGAAAAACTACGGGCAAAGTTCGGCATTACAAGCCGGAATTGATGCTGCACAAGGTGAATACATTGTTACGCTTGATGGTGATTTACAAAACGACCCATACGATATTCCGCAAATGCTTAAAAAATCGGAAACCGAAGACTTTGATGTTGTTGCAGGCATTCGCGAAGACAGAAAAGATGGCGTGTTTTTACGTAAAATTCCCAGCAAAATAGCCAATTCAATAATTCGAAAAACAACCAATTTAAAAATCAAAGATTATGGTTGTACTTTAAAATTGTTCAGAAACGATATTGCCAAAAACATTAAAATTTATGGCGAATTGCATCGATTTATTCCTGTGCTTGTTGCACTTGAGGGAGGCACCATTACACAAATGAATGTAAAGCATCACGCGCGCCGGTTTGGTAAATCGAAATACGGATTAAACCGCACAATGAAAGTTGTAAGCGATTTGCTTGTAATGCTTTTTTTGAAAAAATATTTGCAAAAACCCATGCATTTGTTTGGCGGTATGGGGGGAGTAATCATTCTTGTCGGGATATTAATCAATATTTATCTGCTGGCTTTGAAAATTGCCGGGCACGATATATGGGGAAAACCCCTGTTGTTGGTGGGTGTTATGTTTTTAATTGCCGGTTTGCAGCTCATTACTTTTGGTTTACTTGCCGAAGTTATGATGCGTACATATTTTGAATCGCAAAACAAAAAACCCTACCGAATCAGGCGGACTGAAAGGGTAGGGTAATGCTTGTTTTTTTTAACAAGTATTGCTTTATAAGCTTTCTAAAAGTTTAATTGTTTTGTCGTAATCAGGCTCTGTGGTTACCTCGGAAACTATTTCAACAAGCCGAACAATTCCTTCTTTATCAATTACAACTGTACCGCGTGCCAATAAAGCGAGTTCGTCGATAAAAAATCCGTATTTTTTTCCAAACTCACGGTCTTTGTAATCCGACAATGTAATAATGCTGTTTAGCCCTTCGGCTGCACAATACCGTTTGTGGGCAAAGGGCAAATCGAGCGAAACACTCAACACAACCACTTCGTCCATCGAATCGGCTATTTTATTAAACTGGTAGTTCTGCTTTTGGCATACGCCTGTATCAATTGACGGATATACAGCAATTACCACTGTTTTTCCTTTAAACGAACTGAACGAAACTGCTTCGAGCGATTGATTTGTTCCTGTAAAATCGGGAGCTTTATCGCCGGGTTTTATAGCATCACCAATAAGAGTTACCGGTTTGCCTGCAAATGTTACTAATCCTTTTCTTGCTGTCATATTTTTATTGTTTTAAATTCTGCAAGTAAAACCAATGAGTACACATTTTGTTTAGCAAAAAAACATAAAAAAGGCAAAACCTTGTAATCTTGATTACAAAGCTTTGCCGGCAGGTTCTATTATAAAATAGAATTTTGGGTTACGAATTGAGGTAGGGCTTTACAAGTTCACCACGGCTGTTTCTTAGCCCTCCGGTTATAATCAATATTAAATCAATAATATACCAAATTCCCAGGCCGCCAAATGTAATAAGCATTAATATGCCGGTGCCAATACGCCCCATATAAAAACGATGAACACCAAATACACCAAGTATCCAACACAGCAAAAGAGCAGCCAGCCATTCGGAGTTAAAAACTCTGTTTTTTATTACATCGGGTTGTTGTACTCCGCACTTAGGACAAGTGTCTAATTTTGAATCAATTACTTCGCCACAGCTAAAGCAGTATTTTTCGTTTTCTGTTCTCATTGTGTATGTTTTATGTTGATATGAATTTTGATGCTAAATTGGTTATTTCAAATATTTACGGCTACACAAATGAGGTTATTTAGCATAAATAATCGGTAAATGGCCATTAATAAAGGGTGTTTTATTTTTTTAAGGTATTATAGCCCATTTTTGTAAATATTAATCAGGAAGTACCCCACATTTCAATCGAAAAGT
>CAZARW010000118.1:0-5161 GCA_964487645.1 uncultured Prolixibacteraceae bacterium | reverse complement strand
GGAAAAGAGCAGGAAGCCCATCGGGCAAAGATGTAAAATGCTTCCTGCTCGGCTCCTAAAAAAGAAAGGAGGCTACAAATGTACGGATAAAATTTATATTGAGATGTTTTCGGAAGACATTGAGACAAATAAAGAACATTAATAAAATTTTATTTAAAAAATAAACAATATGAAATACAAATTGAAACATACATTGTCAGTTATTATAGTGCTTGCTTTGTTTGCAATAAATACGGCATGCAACGATGACAACGAGGTATTAAAAAGTGAAAATTATTTTTCAACAGAGTTTGAAATATTTGACGAAACAGGCCAAAACTCAGTCGTATTATCATTATCGTCAAACGATAAATCGGTAATTGATTTATATTCGGCCGATAATTTCGATTTAGTATTAAATCCTCAAAAAGATGAATATGTTGATACCGAAGAAGATCAAAGCACATTGTTTGCTGATAAATTTAAAGGCGAAGCGTTGAAAATTGCTTTTGGCGTAATACAAGAAAATTTTGTTGAGGAATGCGACAACTATGATATCGTAGAAACACAGCCCGATTTATCGGGTTTACGTGCCTCTTTCTCCGAAAAAGCATTCTGGACTGATAAGGATGGAGTTAGATGTAAGCGTAATAATATGTTCCGAAGGGTATATATTACTACTAAATATTGTAAAAATGATTGCAATAGTCCAAATCTTGACGATATAAATGAAAATTGGGCTACAGGTTTTTATGGTAATGAAAAAATTAAAAATAAACAGGAGTATAGAGATTGGGTGTGTGGATCGCGTTATATGGCAGTAGTCGTTCGAAGTAAAGACCATTCACCTTCAACTTATGCATATGGGAGTTTTACTCCACAACAAGATATTTGCAATAAAAACCCTGACGAAGTATCCTTTTAATCAATTAACCTGTAGGAGTATATTCCTACAGGTTTTAAAACATTAGCCATGCCCGGTAAGCTAATTCAATGCATCATCTTTTTTCTTTCTTGTTTGTATATTTGCTCGTGCGATTACACAAAAATTCCTATCGATCAGATAATGGTATCAGAAAGCAGTTTGGAATCAGTAGCCATAACAGCGGTTATTTCAAACGATTCGATTTATCATTACATAAGGTTGAGCGGTTTGAATAATTCTTCAAACAAAGAAAAGCAGAAAATTTCAGGAGCCGAAATAACTGTTTCCGGAGGAGGACAAAGTTATCCATTCTACGAGCATGAACAAAAGCCGGGTATCTACAAATCAGCCGAAGCTTTTAAAGCAGAACCGGGAGTCGATTATACGATAAAAGTGAGGTATAACAACACTGAATATTCAGCTTCTGAAAAAATGCCATTTGCCAACCCCGGTAACAAATCAGAATTCCCTCCTTTTGTTTTGAGAGAATATCACAGTCATATTTTCATAAGTAGTGATGAACATATTTTTGGTTGCGACTATCCCAATATTTGGTTTTTGTCTGTCGAACAACGAAAATTCGAAGATTATTATTCTTCATTAGTATTTTTACCTGAAAGGATGTATACACATCATGGTACATATATGAACGGGAAATATCCAATAGGAAGTTTAGGCATTGGACGGAGTGGAAAGCGAAACGACACCATTGAATTTATTAAGTATAACATTACCGATGACTACTATCGATATTTATTAGGTGTTTTTAATGAATCGGTTTGGGGAGGGAGTATGTTCTCGGTAGTTAAAGGGAATGTCGAGTCAAACATTTCAAACGGAGGGCATGGTTATTTTTCGTGTGTATATACACAACGATTTAAGTATTCGTTTAATGATTTGGTCGATAGTCTGGGACTTGAGCCAATTAATTATTAAATGTTGCACCAAAATATGATAGAAAAAAAAATAAACAGAGAGAACCAATTTGGGATAAACATTTATTTTGATGAAAAAAATTGCAATTTTTATACTTTGTAATATCATTTTTTTTAAAATATATTCGCAGAGTTTTGTGCAGTTTAGTGGATATATTACCGGTAAAAACGATGGAGAAAGCCTTGTTGGTGCTGTTGTTTACGATGCTTTTAGCGGAAAAATTTCAACATCCAACGGATACGGTTATTATTCATTGGCTGTGCAGAAAGGAAAGTCAAAAATTATTTGTTCGTACACCGGGTATAAAACCGATACATTGCTTTTTCAGGCAATTAACGATACAACATTGGATATATCTCTTGATTTATTAAACTACCAGTTGAGCGAAGTCACAGTATATTCAAATGATTTTTTTAATGTACTCCAAAGCAACGAATATAAGTCAATACAATTATCTTCAAAACAAATAAAGCAACTTCCGTCGGTATTTGGCGAGAAAGACCTTGTAAAAGCAGTGCAGCTGCAGTCGGGGGTTAAAACAATGGGCGATGGAGCATCAGGTATTTTTATCAGGGGAGGCAGTTCCGATCAAAATTTGCTATTAATTGACGAGGCTCCTGTATATAATCCCTCGCATATGTTTGGATTAATATCGGTATTTAATCCCGATGCAATAAACCATGTTTCGTTATACAAAAGCAATATGCCGGCGCAATACGGGGGCAGAGTTTCGGCAGTAATTGATTGTAAGCTAAAAGAAGGAAATAAGCATGAACATAAATTCTCGGCAGGATTTAGCCCTTTGGCTTTTACAACAACAATAAGCGGTCCTTTGGTTAAAGAAAAAGCTGCTTACCTGATCTCGGCCCGTAAAAGTTGGGTCGATTTGGTATTTACTCCAGGTGATTTGTTTGATGTTGTCCCGGGCTTTTACGATATCAATATAAAAATGAATACCACTGCCGGCAAAAAAAACAAACTTTTTTTATCGGTATATCAAGGTTCCGATATCGTTTTATCAGGCGATAGTTTAAATAATACGTGGGGAAACTACACAGCTACATTGCGATGGAACAGAACAATAAACAAGCGATTGTTTTCGAATGTATCTGTAATACTGAGCAACTACAAAAACAATATTGAATACACCGATAACAAAAAGCTTAATTCATGGAATACCGGCTTAAAAGACATTAATACAAAGATGAATTTTACTTACAACATGAATGAAAAGAATACAATCAAGGCTGGAATTGGCTCTGTATATCACCGTTTTATTCCGGGCGAATCAAATAAGCCCGACGAGAGTATTTCCCGGGTTCAGGCTTTCGAACATTCAGCATATATTTCAAACGATAAAAAAATAAGCAACAATATCGGAATTAATTACGGTACTTATTTTTCAATTTTTCAAAATACGGGCAAAGCTTTGTGGTATAATTATAATGAAAAATACGAGCCGGTATCAATAACAACAAGAGAAAAAGGAATTTATAAAACTTTTGTAAATGTTGAACCTCGTATAAGCGCAAATATACGGGTAAAAACCAATGTCTCGGTAAAATTGGCTTACTCGCGTAATGTTCAGTATTTACAAATACTACAAAACAGTACATTGTCGTATTCAGCTCTCGAAACTTGGTTTCCGGCAAACCACAATATCGATCCTGTAAAATCTGATGCTTTTTCTGTTGGTTACTTCGAGATGCTTAATAAAACGTACTCTTTTTCGGCCGAACTATATTATAAAAATTTTCGGAATCAAATTGATTTTATAAACCATGCGCAGCTTGTAAATAATCCGTACATAATTGGTCAAATACGTAAAGGCAAGGCTATGGCCTATGGTGCAGAGTTTGCATTAAGTAAAAAAACAGGCAGGCTTACAGGCGAAATAAGTTATGTTTACTCAAAATCCTTAAGAAAGGTTGAGGGAATTAATTCAGGCGAAAAATACAATTCTCCCTATGACATCCCACACGATTTACGTGTTAATAGTTTATACCAAATGGGAATGAATTGGAGTATTAGTGCAGTATGGCTGTTTACAAGCGGAAGGCCTTTTACAGTTCCTGTAGCATATTATGAATATTTTATGAATATCGTACCTGTATATACCAAGCGGAACGAAGGCCGATTGCCGGTATACCATCGCTTAGATTTAGCCTTGAATTATAATAACTACAATAAACGGAATAAAAAAACCCGATGGAATTTTTCAATTGGTGCTTATAACGTGTATGCGCGTAAAAATCCAATAAGTTATAATTTGGAATATGATTTTTATAGTTCAGGAGTTGTTGCGTATGAATATTTTTTGTTTGGTTTTGTACCAAATATTGCTCTAAAAGTTGAATTTTAACTACAACAACGAGCAAAACAAGCAATACTATCCGGCCTCCATACCCACCGATAAGCTCGAACTGGCCAAGGTGCGCTCGGGCTATGCGGCTGCTCTTATCAACCAGCAAATGGCACAGCAAAAATTGGCCGATTGCAGCATAAAGGCTCCTTTCGATGGCGTGATTGCCAACATTACCAATAAAGTATACGAGAACACGAGCAGCGAGCCATTTTGTACACTTATCGACGATTCATCCTTTGAAGTTTCGTTTAAAGTGTTAGAAAGTGAGTTGCTGCAAATTGCACTATCACGTCCGCTCATTGTAATCCCATTTGCCAACCAAAACAATACCTTTAGTGGGAGCATTGGCGAAATAAACCCTGTGGTTGACCGTAATGGATTGGTTGACGTAAAAGCAATCATAAAAAACAACGGTGATTTAATCGAGGGGATGAACGTGCGGGTACTTATTGAAAATGAAGTGCCCGAACAATACGTGGTGCCAAAAGAAGCCGTGGTATTACGCGATAACTGGGAAGTACTGTTCAAAATAACAAAAGGGAAAGCCTATTGGAACTACGTACAAATAGTACACGAAAACTCCAGCAACTACGCGGTAATCCCGCATCCCGAAAAAAGCACCGCCTCGCTCAATCCCGGCGATACAATCATCGTTTCGGGCAATTTGAACCTGGCACACGAGTCGGAAGTAACGTTTTAGGGCTAAAGCCCGTTTAACGCTACGCTGTTTGACGGCTACGCCTGTTTGACGCTTCGCTGTTTGAGCTCCGCTTCGCTAAGCGTTTGAGGCTTCGCCGTTTGAAGAGCTTGAAAGATAAAGCAAAGCGATCAAACTTCCGCGCAGCGGAAATCAAACGTTCGCGCAGCGAACATCAAACACGAAGCGAAGCGGAGTATCAAACGTGAGCGAAGCGAGCATCAAACAGTGAGCGCAGCGAACATCAAACAGTGAAGCG
>CAZARW010000117.1:0-5210 GCA_964487645.1 uncultured Prolixibacteraceae bacterium | reverse complement strand
ATGGAGTAGGTATTTTTGCCGAAATTGTTGAGAATGGTGGGGCAGAGGTAATTGGTTTTACCTCGCGCGAGGGCTATACCTACGAGCATTCGCGTGCCGAACGCGGCGAACAGTTTTGTGGTTTATGCATCGACCAGGAAAACCAGGCACGACTTACGAATAAACGCATCGAAGCATGGGTTAGTGAGTTAAAAAAAGAATTTGTTTAGATGTTGGCTATAATTTTAAAGTGGTAATATCAGCTATTCAGAACAAAAAAAATCACCTTGAATTTTCAAGGTGATTTTTTTGTATTATATTTTTTAATTTTTTATTCAAATAAAGCTAACTGCGAGTTGTCAACAAACTGGCGGTACGAAGTGTAACCAATATACTCGCCGCTTGCATTTTGAGTAGGAAGGGCAACCTGCATGTAACTTACGTTGAAATCAACTACAAACATAATAGTGTCTGAAGGATTGTTGTTGTCAACATAAATAATAGTTTCCATTGCTAAGTTTTGATCTTCCATTTCGCTGTAACGATCAATTTCGGTAAGTTCTCTTTTAGTAAACGTTCTTCCGTTATCGTAATACATGTTTAACACTTTACCGTCGAATTCAACATTTACGGGTTTGGTGTAGTAGTAACTCATAAAAAAAACGTCATCAATCTCTGTCATTGGGGTTGACATTGCTTGCTTCTCAACACGAAATTTAACAGGTGCGTTTGGTGTTTGTGCAAAACCGCAAATGTTAAAAAGTATGGTTGCAACGATTATGAGACTTAAAGTTTTCATTTTTTGGTGTTCATTAATTCTATAACAAAGTCACTAAAAAAAACGCATACTTTTTTATAATAAAAAGAGTATTTGATGAATGGCACTTTTGTTGTGACGAATGCAAAAAAAGCTTATACGAACGTCAGCTTGTATTTGTAACAATCAGTATATCAATGTTAATTTAATGTAAACAAAAGAGGAGTTGTTTAAAAATATAAAGCTTCTGTGCCTGCAAAATTTTGTTTTTTATCGTTCGTTTTTCTCTACGAAAAACTATATTTATTCTTTGGATCTTACAGATATTTGATATGAAAAAGAATTGTATAAATGCGAATTACTGAAACTTTATAGCTTAAAAAAAAAGTGTACTTTTATACAACAAGTTTTTAACCAAAAGAAGATAGGATATGACCGATAAAACAATTGATTTAAAAGCCGAACAGCAAGTTACACTTAATACACCCCGGTATAAGTATAGTGCTGCAGCAAAATTTTTCTTTTTTTCGATGGATCTGGTTACCGGGAAAAAGAATAATCTGCCAAAAGCAAAGTTGCTCGAAATTTTAGCTAGTATTCCCTATCGTGCATGGGAAATTAGACACTACACTAAAGAAACACGAAAATACAAGCATTTGCTTAAAGTTAAAGATTATCAGGGGATAATTGAGTGGTCGCGCGAAGCTCAGGATAATGAATATATGCACTTGTTGGTAATTCATCAAAAAATGCTCGAGGATAAAATGAAAGACCCCTGGTATTTATCTGGGTTTGTACGTTATTTTGTGGTTTTGTCGTATGTTATTATTGCAAAAACAATGGCATTTTTTAGTCAAAAAAGGGCTTTTATGTTTAATGCCGAATTTGAAAACCATGCCGAAAACGTATATGCCGGAATGGTACGTGATAATCCGCAATGGGAAAAGCAAAAACTAACAAATGAAGTGGTTAAACAATATGCCGATGTTGAAACCTGGGCCGATGTTTTTCGTCGAATAGGGCTTGACGAACGCGACCATATGAATCACAGTTTTGTAAAGGCAGGAAAATCTGAACTTGTACAGAAATATGATGGAATGCCCGATTATCATTAATTCGAACAGTAACTGCATAAATATTTAAGCAGGAAAGTAAATATTACTTTCCTGCTTTTTTTTTGATAGCTGTATGCTTATAGGCACAAGATCAGCGTTATAGCTTTTGTTTGTACTGCTATATATTATCTGAAACGAAAATATTAGTTAAAAAACTATTAAATTAGTTTGAAAACTAAAATATTAGTTATACTTTTGTTTTGTCCATGGATTATTTCAATACACATTATTTAACCATTATGTAAAATAAGTTTCAGAGATTGTGTTAACGATTAAAAGAAAAATGCATACGAATTAAAATTTTTGTAACATGAAAGCAATAAACAACAAAGGCATACCGCCTTAATTTTTTCACTCAATCAACTAATAAATTAGTTGTGTAACGAATAAAATAGTTTTATATTTACATTTTATTTAGAAAACACGATTGAACGCATAAGAAAACATAATTGTTGCATATGTAATTAGTTAATATTTTGCGAGTTGTGTTTTATGCCAATTATTAGTAATCAATTACAATACGATGAAAGAACTTACCAAAGCCGAAGAGCAAATCATGCATATTTTGTGGAAACTAAACGAGGGGGTGGTTAACGATATAATTGCAAAAATGTCGGAGCCAAAACCTGCATACAATACTGTTTCAACAATTGTTCGAATTCTTGAAAAAAAAGGATTTGTTGATCATAAGGCTTATGGAAAAACGCATGTATATTTTCCTGTAGTATCAAAAAAAGAGTATACCCGCTCATATATGAAAAATTTTATGGGCAATTATTTCGAAAATTCATTCAGGGAAATGGTTTCGTTTTTTGCTAAAGAAGACAATATGTCGGTTAGCGAAATCGAAGAGTTAATGCAGGATATTAAAGACGAAATTAAAAATGAGAACAAGTAGTTTTTGCATTAAAAACGGATATTGCTTAAATACTTTCAAATGAGCTACTACATTAATTATATTATCGAAGCAGGTATTAGTCTGGGGGTTTTTGCTTTTGTATATTGGTTTATACTTCGCAAAGAAACCCGTTTTACAGCAACTCGCTTTTATTTGTTGTTTGCATTGGTGTTTTCGACATTGTTGCCATTTTTATCCATTACGATTAATATGCCGGTATCAGGCCGGGCAAATTATGTTGAAAGCACTGTTGTTCAAACCAATTTTCTCGAAACTGTAACAGTGTATGCATCGGGTATACCTCAAAAAATAGGTACAATTTTACTGACATTTGATTATTCGATACTGATTTATACTTTAGGTGCATTTGTGGCTGCATTTGTAATTTTTACTGGATTTTTGCAATTGTTTCGTATGCTCAAAGGCAATCGGATTTTCCGATTACGTAAAGCAAAGCTTATTGTTTCGGCAAAAGATATATCGCCATATTCGTTTTTCAATTTCATTTTTATTTCAAATAAACTTACCGAACAGGATAACTGGAAATCAATGGTTCATCACGAGCTGGAACATGTACGGCAGGGGCATACATTTGATGTGCTTTTTGTTGATATTATGATGATTTTTCAGTGGTTTAATCCGTTTTACTGGATTATACGTCGTATGGTACGCGAAAATCACGAGTTTTTGGCCGATACCGGAGTTCTTAAACATGGGCTTATTACGGTTTCGAATTACAAAAAATTGTTGTTAAGCCAGGCTATTGGCGGAAATCCTGTTATTACAAGCAATTTTTTTAGTATAAAAACCATTAAAAAACGATTTAAAATGATAACCAATAATACATATAACAAAAATACATGGCTGCGTTATACCGCAGGTGTTATGCTGGCCACAATGCTAACATTTTTTCTTGCTTGCGAAAGCAATGTTGTAAACCCATCGGGCAATGAGCTTGCTGCCTATGTTTACGATGGAAAGGTGTTGAGCAAAAGTGATTTTTCGAAGCTTGGATTTGATTATGTACAAATGATTAAAACCGATCGCAGCAATGCTCTTGATCTATATCCTGAATTGCGGGATGATCTTCAGTCAGACGAAGTGAATCTGGTTTTTGATATACGTGATGAAAATCAATTACAGCAGGCACAAATTGTGCAAAATCAGTTAAGCCTTCTTAAATCGAATAAAATTAAGGAATTGATGTCGGTAACTTGCAGTTTGGACAAAATGAAACAGGATAACGAACAAGTGTTTGTTGTTGTTGAAGAAATGCCGGAATATCCGGGCGGAGAATATGCATTACGTCAGTTTTTAGCCCAAAATGTTGTCTATCCTCAGCAGGCAATAAAAAACGGTATGCAGGGTAGGGTTTTTATCGAATTTGTTGTTGGAAGTGACGGAAAAGTGCGCGATGCCAGAATTGCGCGGGGAGTTTCAAGTTCGATTGACGAAGAGGCTCTTCGGGTAGTTTTGTCGATGCCGAAATGGATTCCCGGAAAGCAAAGGGGTGAAAATGTAGCTGTACGCTATACTGTGCCAATTAATTTTGTTTTACAATAACACAATCCCTCCTGATAATGGTACGAATTTTATACTTACTGGGTTTTTTGCTTATTGGGTTATTTGTTTATCCACAACATAAAATCGAAAAGCTTTTTTATGATAATGACCATGAATCGGTATTGTTAATTATAACTCCTAAGGTAATTGAAAATAAAGCCGATGAAGGTGAATTGTTGATGGCAGCCAAATCAAATTTGGCTGTCTTTCAATATTCTGAGGCGGCAAATTGCTTTCGAAAGATTCTTGCAAAAAATTCCGGCAATTCGGTTGCCCGCGAAGGCCTGGCTGATGTACAGAAAACACTGGGGCTTAAAAATGAAGCTTTGCAAAATTATTCGTTTTTGCCTATGTATTCAAAATACGATTCGATGCGTATTTTAGGCAAAAAAGCAGCTGTTTTAATGGATATAAACAAGTACGAAAATGCTGCAGGCCTTTACGCTCAATTGCTTACACTCGATAGTGCTAATGTGTTTTTTTACAGCAGGTTAATGATGGCCAGATATAAGCAAAAGCAATACTTATCGGTTATTGAGCATTATACCGACACTTCGCTTTGTGCCGAATGTAAGGCCGAAGCCGAAGTGAAAATGATGGTTGCCGATTCGTATGCAAAATTTGGCGATTATATTCATTCTCTCGAATTGCTGTACGCGATATTGGAAAACGATTCTACCTACATTCCGGCTCTTTCAAAAGCAGCTTATATTCAATTTTCGACCTATAAAAACTATCAGGATGCAGTGGTTTTGTATCGAAAGCTTAACCGGCTTGAAAACGAATTGGATCCGTTTCATCTTCGAAACCAGGCAATATGTGAGTATTTTACCGGGAACAGTGAGTTGGCTGCTCCTATGCTCGATTCGTTGATTACCGAAATTCAAAACGATGCTTT
>CAZARW010000116.1:0-5398 GCA_964487645.1 uncultured Prolixibacteraceae bacterium | reverse complement strand
ACCCCGTCGGCATTACCGCCATACATAAAATAGTAGTCGATACCATCGGCCACCACCGAGCTGAACGATGTTTCGGCTTCGTTATCCTTAAAAGTTGTTGGAGAATAGTTGTCCCAGAAAAGTCCATAGCCCTTCACCGACTGAAAGAAGGGCACAAAATCCCAAGTATTGTTTTGGATCATTTCGATCTCCTGATTGCGCTGCGACATTTTTCCATTTTGAAGGATACCCAAACCATAAATGGGCTCGTCGGAATCGAGCACATACGACTGACTTACGCTAAACGCAGGTGTTCCGGCATCGTTAAAATAGGTAAACGTGGCTCCCGATTCTTTCTCGGTCAAAAGCTGTTTGCCCTTGAGATTTTGAAACAAAACCCTGCCATTTTTCAGGTTTATAATAGCCACCATGCCGTCGCTTTTCATTATTAGCTCGTTGCCCTTTTGTGAAATTTTTAGCTGAACAGCTTGAGGCTTTTTTGTAACTGAAAGACTTTCTTTGGTAAAGGTTTTTCCGTTTGGCCACTTTTTAACCTGAACAATTTCGGGACTGAAAAACCGTATTTCGATTTGAGCTTCGTTTAGTTCAACTTTTGCTCCCGAATTGGTTTTTTGCCAATTTTGCGCATTACAAAGCAAGCCAATTGCTATCAACGCCATAAAAATAAACAAGTGCTTCATATCTGTTATCATTTAATTAAAAAAACTCAAAAATAGTTCTGTAAAAAATTCGACATGCACATACACATGCAAATTCAAATTTACGATGATAAAATTATCCCATAATCAGAATATTGATGCACGATGTTAGATAAACATTTTATAAATTCAGATATAAATGGCTACTTACCTTGCTTGTTTTTGTTGATTTTACGCAAAATGTTGAAAATGTAAAAAATTGGCTGTACCTGATAGCCCATTTTATGAAAACTGCCAATTATGTACACATCCATTGCCGGATTATAATACATAAATGCACCTATTGAACCCGAGTTGCCCCAAATGTCGTACTTACGGGGCATCATCATAAACCTGAAGTGCATCATTCCGTAACCATAACGAATACTTGGACCCATTTTGGCAAAATCGCACATTTTTTCATAAGTATCTTTCGAAATTATCCTTCCCTCAACAATCGCCTTGTGAAATTTGAGCATATCCTCCGACGTGGAAACAATGCCCCCTGCGGCACAACTCATGCTTATACTTTTAGCCTTCGAAAGATTCAATCCTTTATGATACAAGTCAACCATGGGGTAATTGCTTTTTGTTTTAGCCCGGGAATGAAACAACAAGCAGGTTTGATCCATCTCCAAAGGTTCAAAAATAAAATGATGCAAAGCCTGGTGAAATTTCATGCCTGTTACTTTTTCGATAATAAGCCCCAACAGTTCGTAATTTGAATCGGAATAGTGAAACCCTTTACCCGGTGCAAATTTTGGCCGCAATTGCTTGCCCCATTCAATGGTTTTAAGCGGAGTCCAAAACGTGTCGGGCTCGGCAACCATTCGGTGCATCAAACTAATTTTTTGACGGTTTTTATCGGTGTACGGATCGGGCAAACCCGATGTATGGTTGAGTAAATGCCGAATTCTGATTTCATTTGAATAATCGATTCCTTTATAAATATGAAGCCCGTCCAAAACAGCATCATCGAGATAATCAGCAATAAAATGATCAAAATCAAACAGCCCCTTTTCGTACAAAATTGAAATAAGCACCGAAGTTACAGTTTTGCCAATACTTGCAAAATGATAGGGCTGATCGGGGTGAACAAACACCGTAGAATCGGGATTAACAGCCATTTTCAAATGAAGGTTCATACCCGGAGAATGGATGAGCAACATGCCTGTATTGGCGTTTTTATTGCTGCGGATTCGTTTTTCAAAATCGGCAGCCAGGATTTTGGTCAATTGCTCATTTTGTTGTGAACATGCACTTGTAACAGTTACAAACAATAATAGTGAAGTGAAAATTTGCTTTGTGTTCATCTTTTTTTTACGCAAAACTAGCCTGAACACAAGGCCTCCACAATCGGGCATTGGTATGATTTTGCTGAATTACATCAATATCATACAAAAGGATGAAACCACCTAAAACACAGATTATCATTCACTATTTTGAGAATACCTAAGCAAATTCGACAATTCGAGCCTGTTGCGAACCTTGGCTTTAGCATATATGTTCGATACGTGGGTTTTAATTGTTGGCAGCGAAACAAACAATTCGTCAGCCATTTCTTTATAGGTTTTCCCCTGAATAAGCAATTGTGCCACATCGTGCTCGCGCGGGGTAAGTCTCAATGTTTTGCTTGAAACCTCAACCCCGGCACTTAGCGTTTCACGATGAAGTAATTTTTTAATGTCGTCAACAAGTTTACTGCCCGAGAGCATAATACAGATAATTGCCAGAACAAAACCACCATCATGGGGCAGTATTTCAACAGAAATATTTTTGATGTTGGCAACAAACAACACAAAAGTAAGCAGCATGATAACAAGTACCACAAGGGCCAAAATACGCTCGCGCTTTTCGCGAGGCTGAATGAGTGTGCCGGGTTTTGTAAATAAAATGAAAAGCATTGAATATACAACCGACAAAAACATGTGAGCCGAAAGCAACAAAAGCAGGATTAACGTACGATTATTGATGTATAAAAATACTGCTGCCGCAAGCACCATTAAACCAGCAATAATTACCAGTAAGTTTCTCAATTTGCGTTGTTTGTAAACCCTTTCTTTATGAATATTTATTGGAATTGAAACAGCAAAAGTCACGGTAAGAAACTGCACAACAAGCTGTTGTGTTTCAGCAAAAACAGCATTATCGGTTTTAAAAAGGATTTGAATAGTGCTTGCAGCAATCAGCAATAAAAAAACAAACGAAAAAGCGATGGTTTCTTTGTATTCAAGCCCTTTCAAATAACAAACAACTTGAACAACCAAGGTTGCAAGTCCCATCGAATAAGCGAATACCAACAAAACGAGTTTCAAAAAATCCATTGTTTTGGCTATTGTAAGATTACAATACAAAACAAGTTAAAAATTTCCATTAACAGAATCACATTATCCTATTAAATCGGACTTTATTTGCAATCTTACACTTATAAACAGCAATCTTCTGCCCAATTTTTTAAGTCGAACTCAGGTTAATAGTTTATTTCCAGCATTTTCTGACCATAACGTTTTCCCAGTATCCGATAACCTTCGGCAGTAAAATGCAGTCCGTCGGGCATGCCGGGACAGCCTTCCGACGACACTACGTGTGCATTGGGGATTACATTGAGGAGTTGATGAATAAACCCGTTAAAAGCATGGCATTTGCCATTGAATTCGGCACTGAGCAATTCGCCGGCTACGAGCGGAACTTCATCGGGATTCAGATTCAAGTCGGTAATCAGGTTGTTGTAAATATCATGTACTTTTTGAGTCCACAGCGTATCGTTTGGATTCGATTCGCCCTGATGCAACAAAATACCTTTAATTACGCCATCGTTTTGAGCAAGCTTTGCAAGTTCAACCAAACGACCATAGGGATTGCCTCCATAGTTTTCAATCCAGCCCTTCATCCAGTGGGGAGCATTTTCGACATAGCTTTGGTAATTTTCTTTGTCGAACAATTCAATTTTACAACCACCCACCGAAACATTGATGAGCCCCACTTTAACTTGAGCAGAAAGGTTTTCGATCAAAGTACGGCCAAAATAATCGGCCGGCGAAATGCCCGCGTTGCAATCGCAAATGGGCGGTGTGGCCGTGTACCAGTTGCCCTTAATGCGTCCTTTATCGGGACAATCCATGGCACTCATCATTTTCAACCGATCGTCAACAGTCGAATCCTGCGCTTCGGCACGAGCAGCCCCTGCCATGTTCGATTGTCCAAAACACAGGTAAATGTGAAAATCTTCTTTATTTGTTTTCTTTTCGGTACACGAAGTAAACGCTAGTAAAATCAAAACAAACGTTAAAACAGAAAGCTTCATATTTTTAGATTTAATTGGTTTTAATTTTTATTCCCCCACTCTTTTCCATCGGGCGTACGTCTCCACTCAAAATAAGCATCCATAACTTTAAGTGATGCTTCGTCGGGTACAGGTCCTATTTGAGGCTGTACTTTGAGGTACATCACCTGTGGATTATTGTTAGTAAATACAGGCCATTGAGACACATTTTCGCCATTGGGGTTTCCGTATTTAGCAAAGTTGGTCCAGTAAGTTCCCATGATTTCCGAAATTTCGAAATCGGCAGGAGTAAAACGAGGGTTCTTTTTATCGAGATTCATAAAAACATAGGCTACATCAACACCATGTGGTGTACCGTGATCGGCCTGAGGCGAGTTTTCGGGATATTGCGGATGCTGATCGAAATAATACAAATACACGGGCGAATGTCCGGTTTGGGTTTGTAAACGCGCCCAACTCCATGTTGGCCAGCCAAAAGCTGCATCGCGCATCAAGTTTCGGGCTGAACGGGCAACAACATTATCGGTGAGAGGGTATGCAGCCAAAAGTTTATCGGCATAAGGGCCAAAACGCTCATTCAAATAAGCAATGTATTCTTCGGAAGTGCGCCCTGAAGGAAAACTAAGCCCTTCGTCGGAATTGTAGCCAATAAGCACAGGCACATCGTTATAATTTCCATTCTTGTAAAGCGTAAACTGATCGTCGGGGATTACATATCCATCAACAATCGGCCAGCCTCCGGGCATTGTCCATCCACGTGGAATCAGGTTTTCGGCATCAACTTCCCTAAGTTTTTCAATTGATGAAACGCCAAAACTTTTTGCATATTCAACTCCGTCCTGCTCGGCCTGTTCGAGGGTTTTCATGTTTTCGCCCGGATAGGTTGTTGGCCGGGTAGGCCCAAACGAGCCACCACTTTGCGAAATGGCACCATGAAACAAGCCTTTAGCCAATGGCGATGCACACAACATGCTCACAGCAATGCCTCCCGCCGATTCGCCAAAAATGGTCACTTTACCGGGGTCGCCACCAAAGGCTTTTATATTGTTTTGTACCCATTGCAATCCGGCAATCATATCGAGCAAACCATAATTCCCCGAAACATTGTTGGGATTTTCGGCACTCAGTTCGGGATGGGCCAAAAAGCCGATTTGCCCTACCCTGTATGCAATACTTACCACTACAACACCTTTACGGGCAAGGTTTTCACCATTATGCACCGGATCGGAGGTAGAACCAAAACTGAATCCACCGCCATAAATCCACACCAGCACAGGCAATTTTTCGTTAGCTGCTTTTGCAGGGCTCCACACATTCAGGTAAAGGCAGTCTTCGCTTTTACCCGAAGCAGGATTGCCACCTTGCATTGGCGCCGGAGCATATTCGCTTGTTTGCTTTACGCCCTCCCATTTTTCGACAGGCTGCGGTGCTTTCCACC
>CAZARW010000115.1:0-5497 GCA_964487645.1 uncultured Prolixibacteraceae bacterium | reverse complement strand
TCGTTCTGGAACGTCAGGTTCGTGCCGCCCGCGATCTGCGCCGGACCGTCGGTCACGACAAATTGCAGCGCCAGACCCGACGACGCGCTCGCCTCCAGTCCGATCTCCGCCGTCACCACTTGGTCGCCCAGCGGCGTGTACGTGATCGTCTGATTGGCCTTGGCCAGCGTCAACTGTACCTGCACGTCCACGGGGCTGTTCGACGCCGTCGCCGAACTGAGCCGGCTCGTCAACGTATGCGTCCCTGCATCCAGCCCCGCGAGATCCACTGATCCCGTCAGTTCCATGCTGCTGAACGGCCCCACCGTATCCGTCGCGGGCGCGAAGCTGAACCAGGACCCGCCACTGGTTGTATTCGTGAAGACATAGGCCACCCCGCCCTTGTTGGTCAGTACGATCGTCTGGTCCGCCGGATTGGCCCCGCCATACGTCGCCTCATATGTCAGCGCCGCCTGGTCCACACCCATCTCGCCCGGCAGCACGCTACTGCCGCCCACGCTGAGCCGCAGCGGCGAATCGGGGCCGCTGTGCGCAATGTCGATGGCCGCGCCCTGGAGCCCCACCGACGTCGGCCGGAACGTCACCAGCACGTTGCTCGACGCCCCCGCCGGCAGCAGCGCCGGCACGTTCGACATCCCGAACGACGCCGACCCGCCCACCGTCGTGCCATACACGTGCATCGGCGCTGAACCGGAGTTGGTGATCGCCAGTGTCAGCTCCATCTGCGAGCCCAGCTCCACCGTTGGATAGGACTGATGGAACGATGCCCCGCTCCCGCCGAAGCCCGCGTTGTTCGAGACGTTCAGATACGCCGGTTCCGCCCGGCCCGCCACCGCAATCTCGAAGATCTGTTCCACGCTGGTGCGCGAGTTGGCCGCGTTCACCGTCACTTCCGCCGTCGTTCCCGCGTCGCCCGCGGCCGGCATGCCGCTCAGCCCCGGCCAGTCCGGCGTGATCCCGCGCACGCGGTTCACGAACGAGTCAGCGATGAACACCCGGCCGTCGTCGGCCACGGCCAGCCCGAGCACCGCGCCGCCCAGCGCCGCGTTCGTCGCCGGCCCGCCGTCGCCCGACCATCCGTTGGCCCCCGTCCCCGCGAATACCTCGGCCGGATTCAGGTCCGCATCCACGGCGAACACCCGGGAATCCTGCGCGTAGTACAGCGTGTCGTCGCCGCCCAGCGCCAAGCCGGAAAGCGTGAGGGCCGTGCCGCCCGCCGCTTCCGTCAGCGCCCCGCCGGCCTCGATGCGCACGATGCGCCCGGCCTCGGCGTAGTGCACCCGCCCCTGCGAATCCAGGGCGATGTTCGCCGACGCCGCCAGCGTCGTGGCCGTCGCCGCCACGTGCAGGATGCCCGAGGCATCCACCCTGCAAACGTACAGCTCGGCACCCTGCGCCGTGAAATAGACGTTGGTGCTGCCATCGACCGCCAGCCCCGCGAACAGGTTCAGCGCGGCGTTCGTCGCCGCTCCTCCCACGCCCGAGAAGCCCAGCGCGGCCGTACCTGCCACGCGGCGGATGATCCCGTCCGCATCCACCCGCCGGATCGTCCGGTCGGTGGAAAGGTACAAGTTGCCGTTCGGCGCCAGCGCGATCTGCCGCACCGTGCCCAGCCCCGCCGCCGTCGCCGCCCCGCCGTCGCCCGCCACGGCATCGCTGCCGTCGCCGGCGATGGTCTCCACTTGGCCGTCCGCCGCCGTGATGCGCCGGATGCGGAAATTGTCCGCGTCGGCCACGTATACGTTGCCCAGCCGGTCCACCGCCACCGCGACAGGCGACGCGAAGTCGGCGTTGGTGGCCGGTCCGCCGTCGCCCGAGAAGCCCGACGTATAGATCGTCTGCCCGCCCACCACCTGCGCCTGCGACCGGCCCGCCCGCGTCGAAATAATCGCATCCCCGCCGCCCGGACTGAACGAGAGCCACGCCGGCAGGTTCGATGCCGTGTAGGCCACGGCCAGCCCCGGCGCGACCAGATCCACTGCGCGCGGCTCATAGCGATACACGACACCCGCCGTCGCGCCGGTCACCGGCGCGGTGGCGAACGTCATGCCGTCTTCCTGCCCCAGCGCTCGCACATTCACCGTGAATGGTGACGGCGACACATCCGTCGCCACGCGCACTTCGGCCTCGAAAGTCCCGCCGGGGCCGTCGTCCTGGAACGTCACCGTGAACGTCGCCGTCGCCCCGCCCGCCACCGTCGACGGCACGCCCGACAGCGCGAACGGGTCCGCCCCCGCGCCTTCCACCGTGATGCCCCAGACGTGCAGCGTCTGGTTTCCCGCGTTGGCGATCGTGAACGTCCGCGACACCGGCGCGCTGCGCGCCGCAAAGCCGAAGTCCGTCCCCGCCGCCGCCGTCGCCTCCGCCCCGCTCGCCAGTTCCACGCCGTTGGTTCCGCACACCGCCAGCAACGCCTGAGAAAACCCCTCGCCCGACAGCGCCAGCACGTTCTCGCTTCCCTCGACCGTGCCGACCGTCAGCGTAGCCGCCTTCTCCCCGTCGCTCTGCGGTTGGAACGTGATCGTGAAGTCCGCCGACGAGCCCGCCGCCAGCGAAGCCGGAATGCCGGTCTGGGCATAATTCACCGCATCCGACAGATCCGCCTGATCCACGTTGAGCGTGGTCCCGCCGACATTGCGCAACGTGAAGGTTCGCTCCAACGTTCCGCCCGTCTGCACCGCGCCAAACGCGCCACCGCCGTCGACACGCAGGCTGCCATCCAGCCCCGTGCCCGCCACGTTCAGGCGAAACGGCGTCATTCCGCTGTCGTTGGCGAAATCGATCCGCGCGGCCAACTCCCCCGCGCCCGCCGGCTCGAACGCCACCGTCAGATAGCCCCGCTCGCCCGCCGGGACGCTCGCCGGCGCGCCCACCACGCGGAAGGAGGCCGCCCCCGCCCCGTTCGTCGTCCAGCCGGAGATCGCCAGCGCAGTCTCGCCCGGATTCTCGATGGTGAACACGTTCGTGACGGCCATCCCCGTCCCGGCCTCGCCAAAGTCCGTGCCCTTGCTGCGCCGCGGTGTCTCGTTGTCCGCGATTTCCGCGCCGTCCAGGCCGAGCACCCGGAAGTCCGCCGCATGCCGGTAGGTGAAGGCGTCTTCGCGCACCGTCGTTCCAAAGCGCACCGATTCGACCACCACGTCGCCCGTGAGGGCAAAGGCCGCCGCCCCGGCCGTCACCACGATCTGCGTCGAACCCGACACCGACTGCACCGCCGCCTCCACGCCCGCCAGCCAGACCCGGACGTCGCCCGTCGTCCCGTCGCACAGGTTCGTCCCGATGATCGTCACCTCGTATCCACCCCCCAGCGCCCCAAACGCCGGTTCCACCCCGCCCCCGCCCTCGCCTGTCGGCTCCCACCCGCTGATCCGCATCGCGTTGAGGAACTTGTAGCTGCTGGCCGCGCCATTCGTCCACTGCACCAGCGTCAGCGCCCCGTCCACCGGCGCCACGTTGGACCACGTCACGTACCGGTCCGGATACCACGCGGCGTTCGTCACCATCAGGTTCTGCCCCCCACCGCCCGGATTCTGCCAAACCGACGCGTTGGTTCCCCAGCTCCCGCTCGCCAGGCTGTCGCCGTTGTTCCAAAGTCCGGGGAACAGCTTACTGTAGAACTGGTAGGTGCCCGTATAATATCCCGCAAACAAATCCACCCGGTAGCTCGAACCCGGCAAATTGGTGACCACGACGCGGTTTGTCGTGTTCGTTCCCGTGTCATACAGGAAGTTGGTTGCCGCAATCTGGGAAATCCATTCGACCGGCTCGACCTTGATGCCGTCGGTGTCATGTTGGCTATTGTAGTCCTTGGCCGCCAGATAGACGCCGTTGGTGACGCCGTTGGTGGACATCAGTTCCACGAAGCCTCCGGCCCGCGTCGTGTTGTTGTAATATGTCCACCGCCCCGTACCGTCCGGAGCCGCATTCGTCGGATACAGCACGTCCTTGTTCGGATCCGACGAGGTGCTGCCGAAGAAATTCACCCGGTAGTCCGCCCACTGCAAGCCGCCGCCGCCCGCGATTTCGCCCGCCGGATTCACCGTGTAGGCATTCGGCAGCGTCGTCGCTCCCGCGATCGTCGAACGGATCACGATGTCCTTCAGGCCTTCCGTCGCGTTCGCCCCGGCCATGAACGTCACCGACGTCGCCGTCTGCGCCGTGATCGTCCCCTCCGCGCCGCCGATCGTCGCGCTGTAGATGTCCGCGCCCGCGCCGATGCCGCCCGCGATCACGGTGATCGTGTTGCCTCCGGCAAACGGACCGTCCGTCGGCGCGACCGCCCAGGCCGCGCCCGACACGTTCAGCGTGAACATGGCGGCAGCCGTGTTGTTCGTGAAGACGATCGCCGCCTCGAACGCGCCCGCTGCATCCGGCGTGAACCGCACCGTGAAGGTCTCCAGCGTCCCGTCCGCCACCGACGCCGGCAACCCCTCGACCGCAAACCGCGCATCCGAACTGCCCCAGCCCGCGATTTCCAGCAGCGCCACGCCCCCGTTGGTGATCGAGAAGACCCGTGCCTCGTCCTGCCCCGGCTCCAGCAGCGAAAACGCCGTGCCGTTGCCCGTCTGCGCCGCCTCCCCGCTCGCGATCTCCGCGCCGTTCGTCCCCAGCACGATCATCTCCGGCGGATCCAGCGCGATATACTCGAACGCATCGCTTGCCACCGTCTCGCCGAATCGCGTCGAAAACACCCGCACGTCGCCGACGCCCGGCGTCCCGGCCGCGGCCACCACCACCACCTGCGTGGCTGACTGGCTCTGGATCGCCGCTGCGGCCCCGCATAACGTCACGTTCGTGATGTCGCCGCCATCCCCGAGATTGAGACCGCCGATCACCACCTCGAACGCCCCCGTTTCAATCCCCGACGCCGGCGCCACCGTGGCGATCGAGCCCGCCGCATTGTAGGAATAGGCGTCCGGCAGGACGATGTCGCCCTCTCCATCCGCCTGCACCGTGACGTCCACGGTTCCAGCCCCCGCGCCGGCCGGCATCGCCAGCGTAAACCAATCCGCCCCGGACGAAACCGGCGCAACCCCCGCGCTCCCGACCACCACGTTCGTCACCGTCCCGAAATTCCCGTTGCTGACCGTCACGGCGTTCCCGCCCACCAGCGGCCCGTTGTCCGGCGACACCTGGAACACCTTCACGATGTTCGTCACGTTCGGCGCCGCGCCATAGTTGATGTTCCCCTCCTGCGACGCCACCACCGTCACGTCCCCCGGACCCGTGAACGTCAGGTTCGTCCCGCCCGACAAGCTCCCCGGCCCCGACGTCACAGCAAACGTCACCGGATTGCCCGATGCCCCGCCTGTCGCGCTCAATCCCACCGATGCCGTCGTCTTCTTCGGCGCGATCGGCGCAAACGTAATCGCCTGCGTCAGCCCCGCCACCGCCAGCGTCCCCGTCGCCGTTCCCTGCCATGTCGCGTTCTCCACCGCGCCCGTCACCGCATAATTGCCCTGGTTGATGGGCGCGTTCGTCGAGCCGTTGTAGGTGA
>CAZARW010000114.1:0-5799 GCA_964487645.1 uncultured Prolixibacteraceae bacterium | reverse complement strand
ATGGCGTAATGAGTGTATTATCGCTGCTGTTTGTTTGGAAAATGGTTCCCGAAACAAAAGGAAAAACTCTCGAAGAGATGGAAAAAATCTGGGAAAAGAAAAAGTAAGCATACTTACTAAAAAGAATATTCAACAAGAGCTTGCCCGAAATAGGCAGGCTCTTGTTCCTTTAAGGTTCTTGTTAATCATTATTGAATAATGATACACAAGATCGTTCTTTTCATACAAACAAATCATATTGTTATAAGCGACAACAATGTATCGGCTTTAATCTCGGTTTCGATCCATTCCGACTCAGCATCCGACTCATTGGTAATACCGGCACCTACATACATTATGAGTTTGTTATGCAGTATTTGCATACAGCGAATATTTACGAATAATTGTACAAGCCGGCCTCCAATATTTAAAGGGCCTGCAAAACCCGCATAATATTTTCGCGAGTGTTTTTCGCATGCCAGCAGGTATTCCATCGCAGGTTTTTTAGGCAAACCACACACTGCCGACGTGGGATGCAATTCAAATAATAAGTCGTTAAAACAATTGCTTACTTTGCTGTTCTTTATCATAAAATCGGTACGCAAATGCACAAGATTTCCGGCTTTTTTAGTATAAGGGCCTGTTTTCTTGTATTTCCTAAAATTAAAATTCTGAAAGACGTTTTCGATAAAGGTAGTAACCATTTGCTGCTCTATTCGTTCCTTATGGCTCCAGTTATTCATATTTAAATTTTCGGCATTATATATTCGTGTACCTGCCAGCGATACAGTTTTTATAGAATCTGCCTGTGAGCATAAAAGGGGTTCGGGGCTTGCCCCCATCCACAAATGCCCATCAACCGAAAAAAAATACACAAACGCATTAATATATTCGGTGCAAAGAGACATAAAAATTTTGCTTAACCCCGATTTACAAGGTAAATCAACTACCTTAATCCGCGAAAGAACAGCTTTGTCGAACATCTTATTGTGAATTGCTTCTTTTATGAGTTCTACCTGCGCCATAAACTCTTTTTGACTAAACTCACCATTTTCAAATTCGGGTTGTTCCGATAAATTTGGAGGCAAGCAAAGCAATTCATTAAAATTGTCGTAATTGGTATTTGTATAGTGTAAATCGGGATGTATAAGATAGGATTTTTCGCTGCCTTCTATATTAAAAGGAGCGATGACAAAACCTCTTTTTTTTAAAAGTTCAGTATTCAAGTCGAGTTTTTGAGGCTTGTTTGATTTTTGAACCACAAGATTTACTGAGTCGGCATGAGGCAAACGGTATGTGGCAAAAATTAAATTGTTATCGACACAAAATTGTATTGCTTGCTGAAAATCCATCGACATTATTTATATTAATACTGCTGCTTACCGAAAGGGTTTATTCTTTGGGTTTTTTCTTTACTATCGCATTTGTAACACTAGCCACCGAAATAAGTTTACCCATAGTATCTTTCACTTCAACATTCCACACATGTGTTGATTTTCCTTTATGTATAATCGTTGCAGTTGCCGTTACCCAGCCATTACGTACCGATGAAATATGGTTTGCCGAAACACTCATCCCAAAAATATTGTATTGTTTTAAATCAACATAAAGCAACGAGGCTCCGCTGCCAACGGTTTCGATTAAAGCCAGTGTTGCTCCGCCATGCAGATAGCCCATAGGCTGCTGTGTGTTTTTATTTACCGGCATACGCGCAGTAAGTGAATTGGCACTTACCTGTGTAAATTCAATATCGAGGTGCGATATGAGGGTATCGCGGCAAAACTGATTGATTTCTTCGAGCGAATTCATCCGGCTATTTTTTTAATATCAGAAAGTATACTTTCAGCTAACTTATTGGCTTCGGTAATTGATTTTGCTTCTGAATATATTCTGATAATTGGTTCAGTATTCGATTTTCGCAGATGCACCCATTTGTCGGCAAAATCAATTTTTACTCCATCTCTCAGGTCAATATTTTCATGATTGTATTTTTGTTGTATTCTTTTAAGCACTGAATCAACATCAATATCGGGAGTAAGTTCAATTTTATTTTTCGACATAAAGTAATCGGGATATGTAGCTCTAAGCTGCGAACATTTCATTTTTTTTTCGGCCATATGGGTTAAAAACAAGGCAATTCCAACCAGAGCATCGCGTCCGTAATGCGAAGCAGGATAAATAACTCCTCCGTTACCTTCGCCACCAATAATTGCATTGCTGGCTTTCATTTGTTCAACCACATTTACTTCGCCAACTGCAGCAGCAGTATATTTTGCTCCGTGTTTTTCGGTAATATCGCGCAAAGCCCGGGTCGACGATAAATTAGACACGGTATTCCCCGGAGTTTTCGAAAGCACAAAATCGGCAACCGCAACCAGGGTATATTCTTCGTTAAACATGGTTCCGTCTTCGTTAAGTATAACAAGACGATCAACATCGGGATCAACAACAAAACAAACATCAACGTTTTCGGTTTTTACACGCTTTGCCACATCAACCAGGTTTTCGGAAACAGGTTCGGGAGTATGAGCAAAATACCCTGATGGTTCGCAATTTATTTCAACAATTTTTGTTACTCCAAGAGCACGTAGCAATTGCGGCACAATGATACCTCCCACCGAATTGATAGCATCAACTGCTACAGTAAAATTTGCTTCTTTAATTTTTTCAACATCTATCAAGCCCAGCTTTAACACCTCGGCTATATGATACTGTGTATAATCTTTTATAATAATCCGGCCTAAACTGTCGGCCTGAACATATTCAAAATTTTCATTGTCGGCAAGGTGCAATATTTCTTCTCCACTTACAGCATTTAAAAATTCGCCCTTACTATCTAATAATTTTAAGGCATTCCACTGCCCGGGGTTATGGCTGGCAGTAACAATTATTCCTCCATCGGCTCGTTCGGCAGTAACAGCAATTTCGGTAGTAGGGGTTGATGCTAAGCCAATATTAACAACATTACACCCCATGGCAACCAATGTCGACATAATAATTGACGAAACCATTTCGCCCGAAATACGGGCATCGCGGCCTACTACAATTTTAGCATTGCTTTTACCGCTTTGACGTTTTATGTATAATGCATAAGCCGACGAGTATTTTACAATATCAACAGGTGATAAACCTTCTCCGGACATACCGCCTATAGTTCCTCGTATACCCGATATAGATTTTATGAGAGTCATTTTTTGTTGTTTTTTGATATGTTTATTTTTCACTGACAAATTTCACAAATTGAAGCAAATAAAAAAATTATCGAATGTGTTTAATTGTTTCTCAACACAACAAATCCAAAAAAATTGAAAAAAAAATCATTCTAAGCGAATGATTTCAAAAAAGTTTGTGTCAAAAAGAATACAAACATTTAAAAACATAGGAAAATGAAAAAAATCACTCTATCACTATTTGTTTTAGGAGCTTTATTTATTCTCGGAACATCCGAAGTAAAAGCACAAGAACAAGAAAAGAAGGACAATCAAACAACTCAAACTGCCCGCACAGGTTTTGTTGATAACAATTCAGATGGTGTATGCGATAATTACGACGGTGTACGCCCGGGCAAGGGGAAAGGCCCCGGAAATGGACAAGGACTGGGTCGTGCCGATGGAAAAAGATTAGGACAAGGCAAGGGCTTGCGCAATGGAAGTGGCAATGGCACGCGAAAACTTGACGGTAGCGGAAACGGTCAACGAAAACTCGACGGTAGCGGAAATAGTGGCAACAATACCGGAAACGGACAACAATTGCGCGATGGAAGTGGACCAAATTGCACTACTCCGGCTAAATAATATTTTTTAAAAAAGTTAAAAACCGATACCAATAGTGTATCCGGTTTTTAACTTTTTACTGTAAATAATAATTATGTTTTCGACATGAGTTCAATCAAAATTTTATACTCAGGTTATTTCAACCAAACATTCATTGGATTGTTTTGTAAGCAAACAAATAAATTACAGTAATTTAGTGTACTCATTGCGCACAGCGCACAACAAAATTGGATTAGCCACAATGAATCGAATTCCGGATGACAAAACCTTAATTAAGAGCATACAAAATGGCAATAAAAACGATTTTGCTCATCTGGTAAGCAAATACAAACAAAAAGTATTTCAAACATGCATGGGTTTTGTTCATAACACCGACGATGCCGCTGATTTAACACAGGATGTTTTTATAAAAGTGTTCGAAAAACTCAACTCATTTAAGGGTACATCTGCTTTTTCGACCTGGTTATACCGGATTACTCTGAACATGGCAATAAACTATACACGAAAAAAACGTATAACCAGCATGTTTAATTTTGATCAAAAATCGGATGAAACATACGCAAAACAAAGTTCCGACAAAACCGATGACAGAATAATTCAACACGAAAATAAAATGCATGTAAAAAAAATGCTCGATAAACTCCCGCTTACACAACGCAAAGCATTTGTATTGAGCCATTACAGAGAAATGAGCAACAACGAACTGGCCGATGTATTAAACATTTCGGCAAAAGCAGCCGAAAGCCTGCTTTTCAGAGCACGCAAAAAATTACAAAAAGAGCTAAAAAAAATAGAATCATGACAGGGATGAATTGCAAAAATTTCGACACAGAACTTTCAAAAACTGAAAATTTATCAAATTTGAGTTCTGAAGCTTTAAAACACATTGAAACCTGTGCTGATTGTGCTGCATTATACCGCGCTTCAACACGTTTTTATGAAACTATAAATCACGAAAGAAAATTACAAGCACCTCCTTTTCTTTCAACCCGCGTGATGGCAAGTATACATAATGATGTTCAGAAAAAGAATATGCTAGCAATATTGAAACCCGCATTACAAGGAGCAGCTTTGTTTATGATATTACTGTCGGGCTTTGCTACTGCTATGATTATTGATAAAAATTTAAATACAAACGATGCAGAATTGATATATTCTGATTATTTTTCGCAAAATACCGGCCTCGAAATGGAAACATCGTGGGTTTTAAATATTGATTAAGATGAAGAACAAATACTTGATATATATTTCCTTAATTGTACTGGTTTTTATTGCCGGAATATTTGCCTATCGCATTTTGCAGCCCTCGAAATTACCAGAACAGAATAGTGAAACTTTAAGCCAAACAACACCGGGGCAGGGATTTAACCGCACTGCTAATATTCTGGGATTCGATAACGAACAAAGACAGTCATTTAATGAGATGGAACTAAACTACAGAACTGAACTTGCCGGATTAACACAGAACATGCAAAATATTGAAGCAAATATATTGACTGAATTATCAAAAAATGAACCCGATAAAACAGTACTGCAACAATATGCTGCTGAAACAGGGATTATACAAGCAAAAATTAAACAGCTTACTATCGACCACTTTTTAAACATAAAAAAAGTTTGTACCCCCGAACAGGCAAAAAATCTTGATTCTCTTTTTAACGAAATGCAACACGGTTTCAGAAAAGGAATGGGACACAGAAAAGGATCAGGAAATAGGCAGGGACAAAAAAGAAGACAATTAAATAATTAAAAGCTTTTTTTGTATTAGAAATAAAAAATTACACCTGCTTAACATTCATATCCTAAACTTTTATTTTCTGACTATAAGTCTTTTACAATCTATTTTTTGATTTTTCATTCAATCCGTTTTAAGATTCATTATAAATTACACCAAATTGCTCAAAAAACATTGCGTTAAATGCACTTAAAACCTACTTTTGTAAGACTTTTCAGAGAGAAAAGTAAAGGTCGTAATTAATAATAAATTAGATTCTTATGAGCAAAGGAAGTTTTTTGAGCGCTTCTATCGGTCGTAAATTCTTCATGA
>CAZARW010000113.1:0-5803 GCA_964487645.1 uncultured Prolixibacteraceae bacterium | reverse complement strand
TATAATATTTTAAATATTTGCGATAAAATCGAAAGTGCAAAAATATAAAAAATGACGAGTACTTGTGTCAAAACAATCGATGATGTAATTGTTCGTATACATTTCAAATTAAATTGACACAAAAACAAAGTACAATACAGGGATTGAAAACTGTTTGAGTTGATGGTCCGGATTTATTCGTTAAGACTGATTTGTTTCCAAAAATCGGGGTCAGAAAGAATATTTTCGTAATACTGCCGCGATGTGATTTGCTCGCCCCGATTCTCTGTAAAATCAAAAAAGGTAAGCGAGGCAAGTATGCGCTCACTTTGCGATTGAAGGTTTTTATAATTCATGTCGAGCGATATTTTGTGCGGTACATACCCCAAGGCTGAATTTCGGTAACTCACAATTGAAATATATTCGACATTTCGATAGGCATTTTCGGGTTTAACTGCCACGTTTCGGCCGTGCCTACTACGGTATTTAGCCTGAATTTTTGTATGAGCCTGCACCAACAAATTGTTATTTTTCGATATATACAACACGCCACTGTATGCCTGCACATAATAATCGCCTGAGCACAAAAAGTCAGGATTATCGTGTGCAAATGCAATAGCCCATACCGAATCATTTTTTTCGTCAATAAGCGTTAATGAAAAGTGATCAAGAAAAAGAGTGTCGGTTACATTCATCGTACTGCGTAAAATATCCATCGAGAGCAAATCATCAACAAAAGTTGTAGCGTTTGAAAAGCCATGAACATCAAAATTTCGTTGAGAATTCGCAAATCGATAATTTCGATGTTTAAAAGCAGTTTGTTTATCGGCATACCCCGATTTATCGGTAAACGTAAGGAATACATCGCGGGTATCTGCCTGTACGTTATTAACAAACTGTTTGGAGCTATACAAAGCTTTCGATTTGAAACTTTTTGTCACAAAATTATTATCCATATTCCGCACGGCATTTCTGACTATACTGTACAATACTTTTGATTTTGCAGTAACCTCTACATCGTCAATATCGTATGATAACGGAACAAGTTCAATTACAACGCTTTTATTTGCAACAAAGCGTGTAAGCGGAATTACAAGATTTTGGTAAGCAATAGCCGAAAAATAGATGTTTTTATCGGCATATTGAGCCGGGACTTTTAACTGAAAATTTCCATCCGAATCGCTTGCTGCCCCTATAAGGGTTCCCTCAATACCAACATTTACATACCGGATTTCATCGCCCGAATATTTATCGATAATATTTCCCTCAATTTGAAGCACCTGGGCGTGTGCCGACAAAGACACAAATACGAAAAAAATAAAGAGTATTTTTAGGACGATGCGGTTCATAATATCAAATTTTTACAAGTAATAAATACAATTTTACACATAAATAACGTTTCAATAGCAGGAGTTTATTTTAAATTTGTAAATAATATTTCGAATTGCATAAAAAAACAGATCGTATGTACTCTTATAAACTATTTTTCGGCTTACTTATTATATCATTATTTTTTTCGACACTGAGTGGATGTGTTGCCAAAAAAAAGTTTTTAGCCATGGAAGATTCCCGAAATCGTGCCGAACACAGAGTACGGGAGTTAAGTAAAGAAAATAACGCATTGATTACGGATTTCGAAAATATGAAAAATGAATTTCATTACAACAATTCTGAAAAAGATCTGGCTCTTGATTCGTTAAAAAAACATGCCGATAAGCTTATTGCCCAACTCGAAAGTACCAGCGAAAATATTGGTGAGCAAAAAACTACTTTTCAGATTGAAAAACAAAGGCTTAACCAAATACTCGCTGATAAAGACCGTGAAATCTTTACCTTAAAAAATCAACTTTCATCGGCTCGCCAACAACAAAAAAACCTGCAAAATACAATTACCGACTTAGAAATTAAATTGAGCAATACCGGAAGTGAACAAAATTCGCTTAAATCGCAAATAATTCAAAAGGAGAGTGAAATCGAAAAATTAAACACTCAAATACAGCAGGCAAATAATCGTATTACACAGTTACAAGCCAATATCAATAAAAAAGATAGTGAGCTTGAGGTACTCAATAACCAGGTAAAACTATTACGTAAACAAATAGGCATTGAATAAAACATTCAAACAGGTCGGAATATTTTCATATTTTTAGTACATATAAAATAAACCCTATTAATTCTAACCAAACTATGAGGTATTGTTGTTTACTTCTTTTCATAATCATTCATAGTTTATCGCTTCAATCGGCAGTAAGCGATTCGCTTATACTGAATATTGAAAAAGCCATTGACGATTACGAACCATCTTTGCCTCACACCGATATTTATTTCGACTTAAAAATCAGCGATATTTCAATATGCAAAGGCCCCGGCAAGGTATATTATGTAACAGGCACCCGGGCCAACAGCGAAGGTGTACAACAAGGAATTGCTGTATGGGCCTCGCGCGATTTAAAACAATGGAATTTAGTAGGAAACCAGGATGGATATGTATGGACATTTGCAAAAAACGCAAACGAAGTGCAAAAAAAAGTTTTAATCGTTGATGGAATAGATAAACGAGCAATTTTATCGCCTAAAATTTATTATTTATACAATACGTTTTGGATAACATATACCTTAAGCAACACAAAGCAATCGGGCCTTTTAAAAAGCACCAGTGGCAGGGCTCAGGGGCCATACATCAATGTTGAAGGAAACGGACTTCCGGTTTATGGGATGAATGCTTCGTTGTTTTTTGATACCGACAGCAGTGTGTATTTTATTTGGGGAAAAGGATATGTTCAAAAAATGCTTCCCGACATGAGCGGTTTTAATCACAATGGAATTAAAACCCTTCCAATACCGGGAATTATGTCTGACAAAATGGTTAGCATATCGGTTTTTAATCATCAAAACAAGTACTATGTATCAACCACCCGCAAAAGCCCCGAGGTACAAAATATAAACGAACGAATGCCTGTGAGCAATACCGAAAGTGTTGTATACATCACAAATTCGCTGTGGGGAAACTACTCTCGCCGGTTTACACTTCCTCATGGTGGTAATGGAATGATTCTTCAGGATTTTCAGAAAAAATTCTGGTTCGTATATGCCGCCAACCAATCAGGTAATCCTATGGCTAATGCGCAAGCCTTTATTCCTCTTACCGAAACCGAAACCGATGAACTGGTTCTTCACTACAAGCAGACATTCTATCCTGAAAACCAAAAACAAATAATCTATGTATCGCCATCAGGCAACGATGGAAACGGAAACAGCTGGAACAATGCATACACAAGCATACAGCGGGCAGTTGACAAAGCACGAAACGGTACTCAAATATGGATTGCAGCCGGAACTTACGATGGCTCGATTGATATAAATTTTAAAGAAGGAATTTATTTAATGGGAGGTTTTAAAGGCGATGAAACCGAATTGCGCCAACGAAACAGCAGAGCAAATAAAACCATAATACACGGACACAATAAAGTAAATAATGTTGTAATAATACGTGCAAGCAGCTATGTGCGCCTCGATGGTTTAACCATTGCCGGAGGAAATGCAAGCGGTGGAAGCAATTTTCAGCAATACGGTGCCGGCCTGCATATTTTAGGTGGCGGACAAACAGTTCGTATTGTAAATTGCTCGTTCGAAAAAAACATGGCAAATTACGACGGAGGTGCTCTTTATGCTTCAATTGGTGCATCACCACTGATTTTGAATTGCAATTTTTCAAACAACACTGCCCGGAATAACGGCGGAGCAATAGCTGTTTATAGTAATATTCCCGGTGGATACAATGTGCGAATTTACAATTGTTCGTTCAATAATAACTATTCGTATGGTAACGGAAGTGCTGTGTATTATAACTCAAATATTTTTAATGCCGGAATTCTTACCATGCGCAATTGTTTACTGATAAACAACAACAGCGGAGGCCAAAACGGACTCATTGCATTTGACGGAACACCCGATTTTTTGCTGGCAAACTCAACAGTATGTTTTAACACCGGAACTGCATTGGGTGCTGTAATAGGAAACCCGGGAAATGTGCCGGGGAAAGCACGTGTAATCAATTCGATATTTCATAACAACACCGGAGCTACTTTATTTTCGATTGAAGGTGAGGCCCAAAAAGCCGATACCAATAATCGAAATATATGGATCAAATTTCAACATTGCAATTTCAACAACAATCAATGCTTATCACTGGTTCGACGGAATTTTGACGGAAAAAGCTGGGACAATATTGAATCAATAAACCAATCGCCTATAGGGCTTAATTGCAACAACTATAATCCGGGATTTGCCGATTCCGAGAAAGGGAACTTTTCATTAAAAGGGGCATCGCTTCTCAGAGGAAAAGGCAGCTCGCAGTTTTACTTTCCTTACAACATATCAGGTAACAAACAAAATGCCCGATACATCAATCAGGGCTGTTACTGATGCTTGTTTAAAGCTTCGGCTCCGGCCGATATTTCGATAATCTCGTTTGTAATGGCCGATTGACGTGCATTGTTGTAATTTTTCTTAAGTTCCTTAATTAACGAAGTAGCATTATCGGTTGCCTGATGCATTGCAGTCATTCGTGCTCCATGCTCCGATGCCGATGAATCGAGAATAATACGATGCAGACGGGTACATAACGACATCGGAATAATTTCGGTAAGAATTTCTTTCTCCGATGGTTCAAAAATATAAATTGGTTTGTGCGTAATTTCAGTATCAATATCGGGTTTAGGTATGGGCAAAAAATGCTCAACACTTAAAAGCTGCAATGCTGCATTTTTAAACTTATTGTACACAATGTCGATTCGTTGAAACTCGTCGTTCAGAAATAAATCGATAAGCTTATTTGCAAAGCCCGATAAAAGATTAAAATCCTGGTTATTTACCATTTCGTGTGCAGTCTCGTATATGTCGAGATTGTGCATACGCAATTGTTTTTCGACTTGAGTACCAATCGGCAAAAAACATACATTGCCCGAGTTAAACATTATTTTGTAATTATCGAGGGCATGAACAATTCCGAACTTTGCAATATTTGAATTAAAAGGTCCGCACAAACCTCTTCCTGCACCAACCAAAACGATGAGTATTTTTTTTTGTTCCTGTCGACGACAGTAATATTCCGATTTTTCTTCGATATCGGTCAAATTCAGATTTTTAATGATATCGTGCAGTTTTTCATCGTATTTGGCTATGCTGATTATCGCATCCTGAGCTTTTTTCAGTTTTGCCGCCGATACGAGTTTCATAGCATTGGTTACCTGCCGAGTATTCTGTACCGATGTAATTCTACTGCGTATTTCTTTCAATTGTGCCATTGCCTATTCTTTGTATTTTTCGGCTATTTCTTCGGCCAGTTTCTTTAACTCGCTGTATATATGGTCGTTAAAAACACCTTTCCGTATATCGGTAAGAATATCCTGATTAAACATTTCAAGTTTTTCGAGATATTCTTTTTCAAAAGCATCAATTTTATTTAGGGGGATATGATAAAGTAAATCCTCAACGCCTAAAAAGATAATTGCTACCTGATGTTCAATTTTCATTGGTGAATACTGTTTTTGTTTCAGTATTTCGGTATTTCGAGCACCTTTTGCCAGCACTCGTTTTGTAGCGGCATCGAGATCGGCACCAAATTTCGAGAAAGCTTCGAGTTCACGATACTGAGCCTGATCGAGTTTTAAAGTACCTGCCACTTTTTTCATCGATTTAATTTGAGCATTAGCCCCAACCCTCGAGACCGAAATTCCAACGTTAATTGCAGGCCTTACACCTGCGTTAAACAAGTTCGATTCGAGAAAAATTTGCCCGTCGGTAATCGATATTACATTTGTTG
>CAZARW010000112.1:5678-5929 GCA_964487645.1 uncultured Prolixibacteraceae bacterium | reverse complement strand
CAAAACGAGCCCAGGATATAATCTGCGCTGTGATTTCAGGATCTACAGCATTTATTGTCACCGTTACATGACTACCACCGATATCAACTAGTTCTTTAACATGCTCGAGCAGTCCCAGACCATTTGTTGCAACACAGAGTAGCATTTCTGGGAAATATTTTTTAACAAGTCTTAACGTTTGAACTGTATTCAAAGCATCTGCAAATGGGTCCCCAGGCCCTGCAATGCCGGCAACCGAAATTGGTACATCC
>CAZARW010000112.1:0-5668 GCA_964487645.1 uncultured Prolixibacteraceae bacterium | reverse complement strand
GACAATATTGCACTTGTAACTCCAGGCCTGCTCTCATTGACACAATCGTATAACCGGTTACAGTAGTTACATTGAATATTACATCCGCGAGCAACTGGTAAGTGTACTCTACCGTGAGATACTCCAGCTTCAGGATTGTAACAAGGATGATTTTGTGTCGTCATTTCATCTGTTTAGCAAGAAACCTCATTGATCCACTGCATTGGACAACATTCAATTGTGCAGTATGAGCACTCATTATCTGTTCAACACGCGCATCACCGGTTAATGTTGCAACTACCTTTAATCCCATCTGTTCGAAGTACTTTTTAATTACCCAGATTTCACCTGCTATATTAAAATCTCCAAGTATATTTACACTCAACGGCACCTGAGGGGTATCATTCATTCCAATAATATGCATCAAAGCATCACAGGCAGCTCTGTATCCATCTTTTTTTGTTCCCTTGAACCCTTCCGAATGTACAGGAATAACAGCGATACCCGTCTTTTTCTGAACTTCTTTACATACAGCTCCAACATCATCACCAATAATACCAGCGATGCAGGTAGAATAAACAAATGCTGCTTTTGGCTGATGTTTCTCAATCAAAATAGACAGTGCATTTTTAAGTTTTTTCTCTCCACCATAGATTACCTCTTTCTCCCTGAGATCCGTACAGAAACTGGAACGGTGCAGCTGGGGACCACTTGACAGTGATCCCCGTATATCCCATGTGTAGGCAGCACAACCAATTGCACCGTGAACCAGATGAAGAGCATCGACAATCGGGTACAAAACAACTCTGGATCCGCAGAATGTACAAGCGCGCTGTGATATTGAACCTGCTGTACTTACCCGATCACATGTCATCTCAAAGGTATCGATACCCTTTTCAAAGATCTGTAATGTTCGTTCTTTTAAAAAACCTGGTTTTGCCGATGTCATACCAACCTCTTTACATTACAAGTTCAAATTGTTCCTCAGGGCAATACCTGTCCTGATGATCCATCAATACCCCAAGAATTTTCTCAATCAGTAACAGAGCGCCTTTATATCCGACCGTAGGGAAATACTGATGACCAATACGGTCATATATTGGAAAACCTGTTCTAACCAGAGGAATATCCATATCACGAGAAATGTATTTTGCATAAGTATTCCCCATAATAAGATCAACTTTTTCATTTTTAATTAACTGATGGAGATAAAAGTAATCTGATGCTTCACGAACATTTATCTGATCTGTTCCGGCAGCATCCTTTATGCGGCCGACAAATTTTTTTCCAGGTGTTCCAGTAATGACATGCCTGACTGAAAAACCAAGATCGGTAAGAAATTCAGTAAATGAAACAAGTTGATCAGGATCTCCTACAAGCGCAACTTTCTTCTGATAAAAATATTGCTGCATATCTGTTACTGCATCCATGAGTTGTCCCCGTTCATATTCGATTTCATCATCGATGACACCACCCAGCCGTTTCAATGCCTCAACAAATTTGTCAGTTGCCCGTATACCTACCGGTAAATTTAACGTTTCGCAAGGTACTCCAAATTTTGTATCGATAAATTTGGCTCCCGGGCCTGATGCAATAGGACCTAGGGCAATTGTTGCTTTTGCATACCCGGTTCTTTTAAGGTTATCAATAGAAGTACCTCCCTTGGGATACATTTCGTAGTGTCCTGTTTGAGGACCATTAAGAACACCAGAAGTATCTGTTAATAGTACAGGGTCGATACCCGTCAATTTGGCCAGTCTTTTGATTTCAGCCATGTCTGGTGGTTCAACAAAACCAGGTATTATATTAACGTGCCTTCCCGTCTTTCCACGTTCTGAAAAACCTTCAACAATACCTTTCACCATATTGGCATAACCAATAACATGAGATCCAATGTAACTTGGAGTACTCGCTCGGATAATGTATTTACCTTCAGGAACTCTTCCCTCTTCACGTGCCTTTGCAACAATCTGAGGTACATCGTCACCGATTGTTTCGGAAAGACAAGTGGTATGTATTGCCAGCACATCAGGATTATAAAGAGTAAAAATATTTGTTATTGCTTCCAGCAGGTTTGCCTGTCCGCCAAAAACCGATGCTCCTTCGGTGAATGAACTGGTTCCGGCCATCACTGGTTCCTTATAGTGCCTTGTCAAACTACTTCGATGATAAGCGCAACATCCCTGCGATCCATGACTATGCGGAAGACAACGATGGATCCCCAGAGCTGCGTACATCGCTCCGACAGGCTGGCAGGTTTTTGCCGGCTGGACAGTTAAAGCGTCACGCTCAACTATTGTATCTGGTGTATGTCTTAGTAACATATAATTTCCTCCCGGTTATTCCCAACCGTATTTTGCTGTAAGTTGTGGTTCATCATGCCAGGGCGCTTTAATCATAGCCCATATTTTTGTATTTACCACTCTGTCTATTTCATTGTAGAAGTTAATAGCACCTTTGAACCCGGCATAAGGACCCTGGTAGTCATAACTGTGCAACTGTTTCATTGGGACGCCATACTTCTGGACAACATATTTTTCTTTAATACCAGCGCAGAAAAGGTCAGGATGATACTTTTCAATCAAAAGATCCATTTCATGATGATTGAGATCATCGATAATAAGCGTTTCATTTGGCATTTTCGACATCATTCCCTCATAATCACTGAAACGAATTCCTTCTTTTGTAAGATTTTCAAGTTCTTCTCTGGTTTTTCTCGGACGATATGCTACCGGATCAGCTTCAACAGTTAACTCTTCGATGTTTCTTGTATCTGCATCAACCTTTATATCAGGTAGTATCTTCCGTCCTTCGTAATCGTCTCTGTGTGCAAATTCATATCCAGCTGCAATTGTCTTGATACCGATTTCATGTAAGATATCCTGATAATGATGTGCACGACTTCCTCCAACGAATAACATTGCTGTTTTTCCATTACATCTATCTTTGATTTTCTCCCTGACAACAGCAACATCTTTCATCTCTTCTTCGATGACTTTTTCTACTTTATCAATCAATTCTTTGTCACCAAAGTATTTCGCAATTTTTCTAAGAGACTTTGCAGTCTCCTCTGCGCCGATGAAACTGACTTTGAACCAGGGTATACCATATTTCTTTTCCATCATTTCTGCCATATAGTTAATAGATCTATGGCACATGACAACATTCAGATCAACATTCTGAGCACTTGCGAATTCTTCATATGTCGAATTACCACTGAACGTTGAATGAAGAGTCAAGCCGGCTTTTTCAAATATGCGTTCGATCTCAAATGCATCACCACCGATATTGTATTCTCCAAGCAGATTAAACCTGTATTTTCCATCCTTTTTCATTTCACTCTGACCAACAACATCCGTAAATATTTTGTTATTGGCTACATGATGCCCGGCCGATTGACTTACTCCTTTATACCCTTCGCAACTGAATCCAAAAATATTAACTTCCGGGTACTTCTGTTCCATTTCACGACATACTGCATGTACATCATCTCCGATGAGTCCAACCGGGCATGTAGAGAATATGCCGATTGCTTTTGGATGGAATATTGCAATCGCTTCCTCGATGGCTTTCTTTAATTTCTTTTCACCACCAAAAATTATATTCTCATCCCGCATGTCAGTAGACATTGCATATGGCATAAAGTTAGGAGCATCTTCCGTATACGGCTTTGTCTGATTTCTCCGGGTCAACCAACTGTAAAATGCACATCCGATAGGACCGTGAGTAATCTGAAGAACGTCTCTGGTTGGTCCCAGTACCACTCCTTTACATCCAGCATACGCGCAACCTCTCATAGTGATAATTCCTGGAATCGTACGTACATTTGCCATAATCTCTGGCACTTCTTCATCTTGTTTTACTTCATTAACTATAAACTGTCTTGACCGTTTTCGGGCGACCTTCGTCGGATACGTCAAGGCTACTTCCTGCTTTACCTCAGATCCTGATTTAACTTCATCCATTATAACCTCCTTTAAATTTCATCCAGTATCGAATCTCCATCTTCACCGGTTCTGACTCTGTAAGCCTGATAAACTGGCATAACAAATATTTTTCCATCACCAGATTTGCCTGTTTGATTCGTTGTTATGATGGTGGAAACCACTTTTTGTACGAGTTTATCAGGGACAACCACAGATAAAATCCTTTTGGGGACAAGTCGTTGCGATTGGCCCAGCTGAGCAATCGCTTCTTCATATCCTTTCTCAGCTCCTTCCAAAACCTTAAAATCGACAACTCCTTTTCCTCTCCCGAGACATTCTCTTGCATTCATAGAACTTATGCCTGCGTTTGATAATGCTCTTTTTGTTTCATTTATCCTGTTCATTCGTATGATCGCCATCACTTCTTTCATACCACGATCTCCTTCGGTTCTGTTTCAGCAGTTTCTTTTATCCCTGAACTTACCGTATAAACTTCACTAACAGGTGATACGAATATCTTTCCATCTCCAAACGAACCCTTTTCCCCGGTACGTGCGACCTTAATTACAGTGCGTACGACAAAATCCTTATCACGATCCGGTACAACTGTTATCAACATTTCTTTTGGAATTTCATCGTAAGTAACTTCACCTATTTTTATTCCTCGCTGCTTTCCACGACCGACGACAGTTACTTTTGTTACAGCTGGATATCCTGCTTCCATCAGCGCTGCGAGTACTGCATCAACCTTTTCTGGACGTACAATAGAACGTATCATAACCATAAAAAAATCCTTTCAATAGTGTGATAAAATGTGTTCAGTTAGCAATACCATACTCGATAAGCAGTTTTTCCAAATCATCAGTGTGCATCGGTTTTGGCACGATAAACATCCTGTTCTCGTCAATTTTTCTTGACAACATTCTGTATTCATCTGCCTGCGTATGGGCCGGGTCAAATTCGATAACAGTTTTCCGATTAATTTCAGCTTTCTGCACCATATTATCGCGAGGGACAAAATGGATCATCTGCGTACCAAGCTTTTCGGCAAAAGCCTGTATCAGTTCCTTTTCGTTATCACATTTTCTGCTATTACAGATAAGGCCACCAAGTCGAACCACCCCAGCTTCTGCAAACTTCACAATACCTTTACATATATTGTTGGCTGCATCATTGCCATCATTTCTCCGGAAACTACTATATAAATCTCTTCCGCCTTTCCTTCACGAATAGGCATTGCAAATCCTCCACATACAACGTCTCCAAGCACATCGTAAAAAACGTAGTCCAGTTTCTGGCTCTCAGAATATGCGCCTAGCTGTTCAAGGAGGTTAATTGAGGTAATGATTCCTCTTCCTGCACAACCGACACCAGGTTCCGGACCACCGGATTCTACACAAATAGTTCTTTTAAAACCTGTTTTGCGAATGTCATCAAGCTCAACATCCTCCCCTTCTTCCCGGAGAGTATCCAGAACAGTCTTCTGTGCAAGACCGCCTAACAGCAAACGTGTTGAATCCGCCTTGGGGTCGCATCCGACAACCATTACATTCTTTCCGGCCTCAGCTAGTCCTGCAACGGTGTTCTGAGTTGTAGTTGACTTTCCAATCCCGCCTTTGCCATAAATGGCTACTTTACGCATAAATTCTCCTTAAGTTTGAAAGTAAACTTATCATTCGCAGAGATACTTATGCAAAGGCTATGCCACAATAAAACAGCCAGCCATCTATAGTAATTTTTCTATTAAATGACTAAGTTTTACT
>CAZARW010000111.1:0-5962 GCA_964487645.1 uncultured Prolixibacteraceae bacterium | reverse complement strand
CCGATAACACGGCAAACAGCAAGCCATTTATCCGCAAATAGAGCTTTAACCAGGCCTACAGATAGAAAGGACACTGAGAAATCGGTGTCCTTTTATTTGTATAATGTTCGAAAAATTGATTATAGAATATCACTACATCTTTTGTATTAAAAAAAATGTATTTTGAGAAAAAGAAATAAGAGCTAAGATATTAGCAGTAAAAATTGATAAAGGGTTTAGTTTATGCTTTAGCTGTTTGGGGGCGTTCAACACCACGATTTTGCCAGTATCGGTCACGGGCTTTCTCGGGATCCATATCAATAGGAACATAAATGCGTGTTCGGTTGTCGATAATAACAGATTTTAACTTTGATATGTCAGGAGAGGAAATGTGATTTTGCTTTTTTTCAGCCATGATGAACGTATAAAATGATGTGAAAATAAAAGAATATACAAAGATTCAATTATTTATTGACTTTTACACTATTTATATACAAATACTTATAGAATGGTAACATTAGCATAAAGTCGAGTAATTATATGAGTAAGAAAGTGCATTGGAATTCTGATTAACAACAGAATAATATGTTTTAGCTGTAATTAATAAATGATTCATTTTTTTCCTGAGTTCCGCAATGGGACACCCAATAAATTTTTAACTTTCATTAATTGGATAAAAAACAAATAAAAATTCGAGTTAACTCTATGAGATTTTAATATTTGAAAGCAAAACAAAATTTCAAAAATTGCCTGGGACACCCAAAACAACTAACTATTTCAGCTTAATTTGCTGATATATAGATAGAAAGATTTTTTTAGGTGAAAAATGTGCGGAACTCAGGAGAATAATATGTTTTAGCTGTAATTAATAAATGATTCATTTTTTTTGTTTATAAACTTTTTGTAGTTAACATCTAAAATATTTCAGATTATTTTTTACAATATTTTCTTTTTCGAAGGATAGAAAAAACAATAGCAAACAGTACAAAAAAGGCTATAGGGCTCATGGTGTTAATGATTTGCCAGTAGATTTTTTGATCACGTATTTTAACTTTATCGAGCAATCGCATTTTAATTACATTTGAGCGTATACTCATAATTCCCTGATCATCGGTTAAATAGTTAATGCAATTCACCAAAAAATCTTTATTTCCAAATATTTGTTCCGAGTATTTGTCGTAGCCAAGAGGCTGAATCTGAACATTTCCGTTTCGGTTACGTACATCATTTTTAATAATATCTCCATCGGCAATAACAATCATTTTATTGTTTGTGCATTGTTCTTTTATGTTTTCGAAATTAAGGTTTGATGTAATTCGGTTTTTAAATGCCGATTCAAAATCTCCTTCGATAAGCATTCCAATAGGGATGTTTGGCTGATTAAACAGGCGTTTGTCGGGTGGGTTTGTTGCAGTATACAGGCTTACCTCGACCGGAGTGTTTACCGAACGAGCATATGGCGATGTGGCAAGAATTGGGGTTATGTTTGTGTTGTTTTGGGCAACCGGATCAATTGAGCTGGCAAACTCGAGCATTACATTATTCAGATTTCGGCTTAGTTGGTGATTTGGATTTGGCAAAGCAAGTGGTGAATAATAAAATGGTGCGGGGGTAAATTTTGCTGCTTGTCCGTGTGGTGCCGTATTTATTGGGTATTCGAGGCAAAAAGCATCCTGGAGTATGTCGGGGTTAATTCGGATTCCGTATCTGAAAAGCTGGTCGCGTAAATTGAGCCCCTTTTCAAAAGCTAAAGTTGAGAATCCTTTCGACAACGAATCAATGCTGACATAAACCGGATCGATACACCATAAAATCCGACCTCCATTCATTGCAAACTGGTCGATCTGAATTTTTTCTTCTTCGGTAAATTTTTGAGTAGGAGCAGCAACGATTAATGTATGTACACTGTCGGATGCCGATAAACCGGCTGCCTTAATGTCGCCAACTTCGTAGTTTTCGCTTAGGGCAAAACGTAAATCGCTTGTTTCGTATATTGATGCATTGCCTGGTTTATCGAGAAAAGCTATACGCAGTTTTTCGTTTTGCTGTAATTTTTTCAATGCACGAGCAAATTCGTATTCGAGCAGCTCAACCGATTGTTTAATATTCTCTTCGGCACTTAGCATCGAATTGTTGTTCAATAAATTAATTGTGAGTATTTTGTTGTTTGATTTGAGAATTACTCCCGGAAAAATTTGTTTTGTCGATAAACCTTCGGTGGTTTTGTGTCCCAGATTAATTGGCTCGATGCCCGCATTTATAAGATTTTCAATTGTCTTATTTCGTTTTTTGTTGTCTTCAATTTTATATATATCAACTGTTTTTATAAAAATACGTTGCGATGAATATGCATTTAAATCTTCGGTTTTATCAATTATTGCATTTCTAAAATCATTCAGGCCGGCAGGTAGTTTTCCATTGAGGTAGAGCTCAACGCTAATAGGATGCTTTTGTTTTTGCAGCAGTTGTTTGGTTATCGTATTTAGCGAATAACGTTTTTCGGCTGTAAGATCAATTCTGAAAACACGTTGATGGATTCCCAATACTACAAAAATGGCAAGTGTTGTAAGTATAAGTATTTTTTTAATTTTTAATTGCTTGAATAATTTTGCGATAGAAATTTGTTGTTGGGTAAAAGCTAAAAAAAGCAAACTGGCTGCAAAAAAATACATTATATCGCGTGAGTCGATAACACCCCGGCTTATTGACAGATAATGCTCTTGTATACCTAAAAGAATTAAAATATTTTGGATAGCCAGCGGCAAGCCTGCAGCAGCAATAAAATCAAAACCGGTATATGCAATAAATGCTAAAACAATTGCTACTAAAAATGAAATTACCTGGTTTGTGGTTATGCTCGATGCAAATAAGCCAATGCTGATATACACCGATGCAAGCATAAATAAGCCAAGGTACGAACCCCATGTGGCTCCGGTATCGATATTCCCAACCGGGTTACCCAATTTATATACCGAATAGAAGTAGAGCAGAGTAGGTAGTATGCTGATTAGCACCAGAAGCATTGCTGCTAAATATTTGGCTACAACAATTTGCCACGATGTAATTGGACGTGTAATGAGCATTTCCATAGTGCCCATGCGTTTTTCTTCGGCAAACATACGCATCGTTATGGCCGGTATTAAAAATAAATAGAGCCATGGTGCAAGATCAAAAAAGCTTTTTAATGAGGCATTTTGTCCTTCAATTACATTATTAACCCCGGGAAATACCCATAAAAACAAACTGGTAGTGAGCAAAAAAATTGCGATTACCAGATAGCCTGTAATCGATCCGAAAAATGTATTGAGTTCTTTTCTAAATAAGCTGTTCATTTGTGTCTGTTTTTTTGGATTTGTTCTGTAAAACGTTTAAAAAGAACAAAGTGTATGCGATTGTTGTATATAAATATATTTTTAATTGTTTAAAATATTTACAATATTTTTTGCCGCTTGTTTTGCTGCACCATCCGATGCCAGCATTTGTTCAATCCTTTTATATTCATTAATCATTTTACTGCGATAGGCCATGTTGTTAAGTATTTGATGTAACTCAAGTGTAATATTTTTGGTATTAACCTGGCTCTGAAACAATTCTTTAACTACTTCTTTTTCGGCAACAAGGTTTACCAGCGAAAAATATTTTGTTTTCAGTATTTGTTTTCTGAATAACTCAAGGAGCCATCCCATTCCCATTTTATAAATTACGATTTGTGGAGTTTTTAACAATGCAGTTTCGAGGGTTGCTGTGCCCGATGCAACAATGGCTGCATTGCTATGTTTTATCAAGTTATGTGTATCCCGAAAAAGAACATGTATTCCGGAGCCTGAAATTTTATTGTAGTAATTGATATCTTTTCCCGGTGCTCCTGCAATAATAAACTGATATTTTGGAAAATGAGGAACAATGCTTTTCATTATGGGAAGTAAACTTTCAATTTCGTGGTTTCGGCTTCCGGGCAGCAATGCAATAATAGGTTTGTTGGGTAAATTATGGAAGTTCACAAAATTATCGAAATCGGTTTTATCATCAATTAAAGGTTTAAGCATGTTATACACAGGGTTTCCAACATATTTTACCTTGTAGTTGTATTTCTCATAAAACCGGGTTTCGAAAGGAAAAATAGTATACATGTTATCGACGTATTTTTTTATTTTAAACACGCGTTTTGTTTTCCATGCCCAAATTTTAGGCGATATGTAATACGATACTTTGATGTTATTGGTTTTTGCAAATTTTGCAATGCGTAAATTAAACCCCGGATAATCAACAAGAATAAGCATGTCGGGATTAAATTGCAGTAAATGTTTTTTACATACAGCAAAGTTTTGTTTAATTTTATTCAAATGCAAAATTACGGGCAGTATGCCCATATAAGCCATATCGCGATAATGAGTAATGAGTTGTCCTCCTTGTTCAAGCATTAAATCGCCTCCAAAAAACATAAAATCAGCATTGCTGTCAAATGCTTTTATTTGTTTCATCAATTCGGCAGCGTGCATGTCGCCCGAAGGTTCTCCTGCTATTAAAAAATATTTCATACGATTAAATTAATTGTTTTTAAGGCATCGTATGCCTGCTTTTCGGCAGACAGGGAACTCGCATGTTTTTAATCATCTTTATGGATGTTAATTCTTTACCTGCTCGTTTCATATACTCTGTTAATTTCAATGCTAACTCAAGTTTACCCTGTAAAACAGGCTGCAAATTTCTATCTGTTGGTTTGGTTGGTGTTCGGATAATGTTTGTTTTTTCTTAAACTGTATTCTTGTTGTAAAGTTATATTGTTTACCTTGTTTATAAACACACTGAAATAAAAAATGGTATTCCTAATTAAAAATGCGGTAACCCATTACCGAAAGTGCATATAAAAAGCATGCCATTACAACGCCTTGAGCACAACGCATCAGCTTAAAGTGCATAAATAAATAAAAGACAACCAGATCGGTTAAAACACACAGGCTCATTACCTTAAATAACAATTTGTATTGGTGCATTGAAATCATGTAATCGGTAAATTCGATATTGGCAAATTTTAGTTTATAGTAAACAAAAAAAGCCAACATCGGAACAAGTATTCCGGTAATGAATCCAATGTATTGTTTGTCAGGAAATTTTGTTTTACGTTTTTTCATTTCATGTTATGAATAAAGAATTGTTATTTACAAATTCCATTTTTTAAGTTCATCAATCATCGCATAGTTTGTCATGTCGATATTGATTGGGACCACAGATATTTTTTTTGAATCGAGAAAATGGTTGTCGGTATCTGTCGATCCGTTATCGAGGTTTTGATAATATCCTGTAATCCAGTAGTAGTCTCTGTTTTGTGGGTCTGTGCGTTTGTCAAATTCTTCGACCCAGCGTCCATTCCCTTGTCGGCAAATTTCAAGTCCGGTTGGTGCTTCTTTTGGAGCATTAACATTAAGGCATGTTCCTGCAGGCAGTCCGTTACGCAGCACATTGTCGATAATTGACTCGACATATGGCAGCATGGGTTCAAAGTTTGCATTGGAGCTGTGATCGCACAACGAAAAACCAATGGAAGGAACATTATGAATACAGCCTTCGATAGCTGCGCCCATTGTGCCCGAGTAATGCACATTTACTGATGAGTTCGATCCATGATTAATACCCGAAAGAACTAAATCAGGAGCTTTATCGAGCAGTTTGTCAAATGCAATTTTTACGCAGTCAACCGGGGTTCCGGTGCATTTGTATTGAGTGATATGTGCACTTTTTTCAAGCTGATATATTCTTATCGGAAGCTCAACCGTTATGGCATTCGACATGCCTGAGCGTGGAGCATGTGGGGCAACCACCAGTACATTGCCAAATTTTGCAGCTATTTTTATCAGTTCAGATAAGCCGCGTGATTGTATGCCATCGTCGTTGCTGATTACTATTGTTTTTCGTTCCATATTTTTTTCTATTTATTGAATTAGGCATTTAAGCAATAATTTGTTTATAAGAACAAGGAGGCTTG
>CAZARW010000110.1:0-5979 GCA_964487645.1 uncultured Prolixibacteraceae bacterium | reverse complement strand
TTTTTTATCAGAAATATCTACTGGCATGCGAAATATTATGCACCATAACGTAAAAATATATTGGTTTTGAGATGCCAAACTGAACACATTCATCAATCATTTTAATTGTTCCTCGATCCCAAGATTCAAAATACTGTCAATGCTCATTAAAAATAAATAATGTGACTTTTTGTTTGTTTGGTGTATTTATACTGATGCTTTTGACTGAGGTGGCAAAAATCTCGGCAAGCTGATTTTGATTCACCCAAATGTTGCCGATTTATTCGTACCCCGGTTTGCGGTACTCCATACCTTCAACCGGGTATTCGCCAAAAGTTATTTCGTATTTGCTGGCCGAGTAACTGCCAAAAACACCTGCGCCATTATCAACGTTGCTATAAACTGTAACCGGCTCAATAAAAGGTATATCGTTGTAAAACAGCTGCATTTCGAACGATTTATAATACAAATAGGTAGCTTTTGTTATGCTGTGCAGGTAAAAGGTGAAACGATAAAACTCCCCCTTTTGCATTTTGTAATGCATTTCGGCTTTGCTGCCATACCAATTCGAAATGTTTTCATCGCGTACTTTAAGTAAGTATTCTTTGCCATCGAACAGCTCGTCGGAAAAAAGTTTGTACTTGTTTTGCGGTGCTCCAATAATGTTGCTGTTGGCATCTTCGTTTTGTGTGGTAAATACGGCCGATTGTGTTTTGAACGATTTGTCGCCCCAATCCGAAACCATAATATAATCAACAGGTTTCGCTCCGGTGGTGTCGGTCCTGAGCCTGCCGTTTTCGATGCACATTACCAGCCTGTAATAATTTTCGGTATTGGCCTGGTCGTTTATTAAAATGTCGAAATTGAAAATCAGGCTTTCGTTTCCGTAGGTATCAACCGAATCGTAAAAGTATTGGTATGTCGATGAAGTGTCGATACGCACAATGGGCAAGGGCTTGGGGATGGTGGTTTGGGCATTTACCGCTTCAAAACCCGGTGCCGATGCCGTAATTTTGTACGAACAGTCTTGTTTGACAATTGCATTTGCCGATGTGTAAAAAAACGTAGTATCGAACTGCTCGCCGCCTTCTTCTTTGTAATACGGATTTTCGGTAACATGGTAATCGAGCTTCAGTTTGTCCAATTCCTGTCCGTTTTCATACAAAAGTACTTCAGCATTTTTTACTGCTATTCTTTTTACTTCGTAAATCGATGTATTGCGGTACACTTCTACTTTTATGGTGCTGTCGGGGGTAATTACCGAGTTAAGCACCAGTATGGGTTCAATGGTATCGTCGTTTAAATCGATAAATTGCGTGCAGGCCATTTGGCTTAACACAATGAGCAGCAGGTATATTGTTTTATTCTTCATTTTATTAATATTTAAAACTTAAACGAATAGGTTACAGTTGGAACAATGGGCAAAATACTCACCTTGGCCAGGCGTTTTTTGTAGCTTTCGGTGTACAGGTTGGGGGTCGAAATTACATAAGGCTGGCTGTAGTCGTATTTCCAGTACAATGCAAAAGGGTTCATTTGGTTGTACGCGTTATACACCGAAATGCTCCATGTACGTATGCCCCGTTTCTTTTCTTTGTGGAAATTGGCACCCACATCGAGGCGGTGCTGAGCAGGTAAGCGGTAATTGTTGCGCCCTTTGTAATGACTGATTTTCTCTTCCGACAAAAAATATTCTTCGTAATCGATATAAGCTTTTGGATAATGCGAAAACGAAAGCGTAGTAGTGTTTCCGGTGCTAAATATCCAGCTGCCGCCAATGTCGAACCGATCGCTGAACCGGTGGGTAAACACTATGCTGATGTCGTGACGGCGGTCGTACTTGGCCGGGAAAACCTTCCCAAAGTTGATGTTGGGAAACTGCCGTTCCGATTTCGACCAGGTGTAACCTATCCATCCTGTGGTGTTGCCCGTGGTTTTTTCGAGCAAAAATTCGGCACCGTAAGCCCGGCCATTGCCTTTATCAACCTTGTCTTCCCAGCTGGTGCTGCCGCTCATAAACGAAGCGCCTTCTTTGTACTCTATCAGGTTGTGCATGGTTTTGTAAAAACCTTCAAAGCTAAGGCTTAATCCCTTATTTAAGTTGATGTTTGTGCCCATTGCATATTGATCCGAAACAGGCGGGGTGTAGGTTTTGGTAGCGGGCACCCAAATGTCGGTAGGCAGGTTTACACCCGAATTGTACAGCAGATGAACAAACTGTGCCATGCGCGAATACGAAGCTTTTACACTCCAGTTTCGCCCGCCCTTAAACCGTGCCGACACACGGGGTTGCGGATATAAAAAAGGTTCGTTATCGGTATAAAAGGCTGCAAGATTAACTCCGGCATTGATTTTCAGGCGTGGGCTAATCTCAAAATCGTCTTCAATATACAGCTGTAACTCGTTGGTGTTGATGTTGTAATTGCCATAACTGGTATCGATTTTTGCCGCATTGTTGTAATCCGATTGGTAAACCTGTGTGTAGCCCGGTGTAAAATAGTGATTGGTGTAGTGCAAACCGAATTTCACAGCGTGATTTGCGGCCGGTGAATAATCGAAGTCGATTTTTGCAGCCAAATCGCGTATGGCCGAGTGGTACAAAAACGATTCTTCCGACCTTTGGTTGGTTTTCAGGTAATTGGTTACATCGTTCATGCCGGTATCGAAAAAATAATGGCTGAACGTAGCGGTGGTATTGCTGAACAGTTTTGGTGTGAGCATGTAATTCCAGCGCATCGAAGCAATGGAGTTGCCCCAATCGATGTTAAATGACGTAATCCACTGCGTTGTTGCATTTTTATGTCCATCGGTTGAGCTCCACATGTTGTACGACTCATCGCTTACCCTGCCATGGTCTTTTCCGTGGTAACCGCTCAAATACAAACGGCTGCGTTCGCTAAAAATATGGTTGAGCTTCAGGTTGAAATCGTGAAAGTAGGCACCTGCGCCAATTTTCATGTTTTCAACTTTGTTGGCAATGGCAATGGCAGGTTTGGCCAACACGTCGGCATAGCTGCGGCGTGCCGAAAGCATAAACGAGGTTTTGTCGGTTTTGATGGGCCCTTCGAGGGTAAATTTCGAAGCAATGAGGCCAATCGAAAAATCACCTTTCAGTTCTTTCATGTTGCCGTCCTTCATGCTAATGTCCAAAACCGACGACAGGCGTCCGCCATAGCGCGCCGGAAAAGCGCCTTTGTACAACTTAACCGATTTGAGTGCCTCGGGATTAAAGGCCGAAAAAATCCCCAGCAGGTGACTGGGGTTATACACGGGCACTCCATCGAGTAAAAACAGGTTTTGATCGGGGCCACCGCCGCGCACGTAAATGCCGCTGGTGCCTTCAACACCGGCCTGCACACCGGGCAAAAGCTGGATGACTTTCAGCACATCGGCCTCGCCAAAAATTACGGGCACTTTCTTCATTTTCTGCAGGGGAATTTCCACCATGCTCATTTGCGTATCGTCCACCTTGTTCACATGGTTGCCATAAACGGTTATCTCGTCGAGTTGGTCGGAGGTGGGGAGCATTTCAATATTGATGGACGTATCGGCTTTAAGGTTGAATGCAAAAAGTTGCGTCTCGTAGCCCATGTACGATGCTGCCAGCTCAACATGGCCACCCGGCAAGGTAATGCTGTAAAAGCCAAAGTTGTTCGATGTTGTTCCCTTAAAATCGTTGGGTTGATAAACCGCCGCGTTAATGAGCCGCTCGCTGCTTTGGCTGTCGCTAATGTAGCCATGAATGGTAAAGTTTTGTTTGGCAGCAGGTTTTACAGGTTTTGGTGCTTGCTCGTAAATCACTATCTGGCCATCAATCTCCTTTAACTTCAGGTTGGTGTTTTTGAAAAGCAGCTCAAGTACCTCGCCGAGTTTTTGCTCCGAAACCTCGATGCTTACCTTTTGTTCCAGCGCTTTAAAGTTGGTGTAAGCAAACTGAATATTGTAGGTGTTTTCGATGGTTTTAATGAGCGAATGTATGCTTTCGTTATTGGCTTTCAGCGTCACGTTTTGATCGAGCATGGAGCTTTGAGCAAAAAGTGAAGCCGAATAAAAAACGAGTAAAAACGAAACAAAAAGAATTTTAACGGATTTCATAGGTTTGGTTATTTTCTTCGATGCTTAAATTGCAGGTTAAGGACAGGATTTCGAGCACATCGTCTATTTTTGCATTGTTGAAACGGGCTGTAAACTGTTGTTCGGGTTTGGGGTCGATCAATACAATTTGATGTTTGTAAAACCGGTTCAAATCGTGAACAACCGTTTCGAGCGGCGTATTCTCAAAAACAAACACACCGGTTTTCCACGACAAGTAATTGGGATTGTCGATGGTTGATTTTGTGAGCGAAGTTTTATCGGCAATAGCTTTGTTGTTGGGCAAAAGGTTAACCGAACTTTGTGTGTAAACCGATTGCACGTTTACCTTACCGCTTTGCAGGTTGATTTCGGTTTGCAGGGTATCGGTAAAAACATTAAAAGTGGTTCCCAAAACCGTTATTGTTGAGTGTTGTGTTTCAACCTTAAAGGGTATTTCGGCATTTTTGGCCACCACAAAATAGGCCTCGCCTTCGAGCTTTACGGTGCGGGTTTTGCCCTTAAAGTTTTGTGGATAATACAGTTTCGAATTTTGGTTGAGCCACACGGTTGAGCCATCGGCCAGCAAAACCGAGTCGGTTTGGTGTTCGAACGTGGCCATTTCAAGCATTACCGTACTGCTTTTTATTTGTTGCGAAACAAAATAGGCAAACAAGCTGCCCACGATGACGATAAGCGCCACCGCGGCAACTTGCCTGAGTTTTGGATATATTGAAAAGGAGTGGGAGTTCGGTTGTTTTGCACGGGCAAGCACTTGTGTCCATGCTTTTTTTGAATCGTAATCGTTTACTTCAATTTTTGAGTTGCTGTGCCAAAGCTGTTTGAACATAATGTATTCGCGCTTGTTGTGTTGGCGGAATTTTTTCACCATCAGCTCTTCTTTTTCAGACGTTTGCTGCTGAAAGTGCTTTTCGAGTATTTCGTAAATGTTTTCCATTGGTATTTGCATTTTTGCTTCTTTTTAAAAGAGCTTACATGTACATGTCGGTAAAAAATGCAAGTACCCCTATTGGCGGAATAATTTTTTTTGAAAATTAAATATGCCACCAATTCACGAATTACAATATTTGAGTCAATGGTGTTTTGTTAACTTTACCCCTAACCCTGGATTAAAACACTGGATTCCCGAACAAACAAAATTTATTGCATTTTTAGAGTTTCAGGTGTTTCAAAACCCTTGAAAAGGGTTCAATAAAAATAGCCGTAGGTGAAACCTACGGTGTATTAGATACCAATAATATAGAACCCCTTTTAGGGGTTCAATATAATTATTTTGTGTAAATTGTCTTATAAAAAACCAAATGGCTACTTATACCCAAATTCTCTATCAAATTGTATTTTCAACAAAAGAAAGAGAAAAAACGTTGATTGAAGAAAACCGTGAAAAACTGTTCAGATATATATGGGGCATATTAAAGAATAAAAAATGTGTTTTGTATCAAATAAACGGAACAGTTGACCATATTCATATTGCTACACATATTCACCCAACAATTGCTTTATCAAATATTGTAAAAGACATTAAAGTTGCAAGTTCGGAATGGATTAAAAATGAAAATATTTTTCCGAAGTTTACCTCTTGGCAAGATGGCTATGGCGGTTTTACCTATTCAATTAAAGAAAAAGATGCTTTGGTCAATTACATTAAAAATCAGAAAGAACATCATAAAGTTAAATCGTTTCGTGAAGAATTCATTGAAGTGTTAAATGAACATGGAATTGTATTTAACGAACAGTATTTATTATAATACATGTTTATTTGTTGAACCCTTTTCAAGGGTTCATATGTTTTTAGTATGGTACTTAAACCGTCCCGTAAAAGCGGGACGGCTATTGTTGTTTAACCCTTCGGGTTGGTTATTTAATTTGTATCCAATATTGTTTTGTTAACTTCACCTCTAATTCTGG
>CAZARW010000109.1:4197-6136 GCA_964487645.1 uncultured Prolixibacteraceae bacterium | reverse complement strand
TGCGGTGAAGGTAATTTTATTATCTCCATACAATCATCATTTTCAAAATTATACATGGGTATTTCCCCATTAAAATCGTTTTTACCTTGAAAATCCATACTTTTACTTTCATTTTTCAAGGTTAATGGCTAGATTTGCTTCATGGATATTGCACGATCAGATTTTGAAAACCTACTGAAGAAGATAAACAATTCACCTGCTGTGGTTATTTTGGGACCACGACAGGTGGGTAAAACTACTCTGGCCCTTCAAGTTGCAAATAACAAAGAACACAACTGTCTTTACCTCGATTTGGAAAGCCCACGCGATTTGGCAAAATTTGGTGAAGATGCCGAGACATTTCTCGAATATCATCAAGACAAACTAATCATCTTAGACGAAATACAGTCGCAACCATTTCTCTTTCCTATTTTACGAAGCCTTATAGATTCAAATAGGAAAAATGGCCTTTTCCTTTTGCTTGGATCAGCAACACCTGGCTTAGTGAAAGGTGTTTCAGAAAGCTTAACAGGAAGGGTTTCATACCTAGACCTTAGTCCTTTAAAATTACAAGAAGTATTTCCAAAATTCTCATTACAACAACATTGGTTTCGAGGGGGTTTTCCAATGGCACTTTTGGCTCCCGACGATGATGCGTATTTTGAATGGATGGAGGGTTTTATACGAACTTACGTTCAAAACGATTTAACCAATTTATTCGGGTACAATTTAACCCCATCGATTACAGGAAAACTATGGATAATGCTTGCCAACAACCATGGGCAATTACTTAATTTACAGGACTATTCCCGATCTATTGGAGTTACAACACCGGTAATAAACCGATATATCGACCTGCTTGAGGGGGCATTTTTAATTTACAGGCTTCAGCCCTGGTTTACAAATGCATCGAAAAGGCTTATAAAATCGCCAAAGGTATATATAAAGGATAGTGGGATTTTGCACGCCCTATTATCCATTACCCGTTTCGACCAGCTTACCTATAAAACAATTATTGGTGCATCGTGGGAAGGGTATGTAATTGAACAGATAATGTACCACAAGCCAAAGACTTTAAATATGTATTTTTACCGCACCCACACAGGTACAGAGGTTGATTTGGTATTGGTTAAAACTGAAAAACCATTGGCCTGCATCGAAATTAAATACAGCAACGCACCTAAGCCAACGAAGGGATACTTTATTGGCATAGAAGACATGGGGACACATAAAAATTTCATAATTACCCCAGCATCAGAAACTTACCCTTATAAAAACGCTTTGGTTTGCAATGTTATAGAATTCATTAATAACCATTTGCCGCTAATATAGCACTGTCAAACAAATATCATATAATTAAGTTTGTAATGAACAAACGACATAGTTTTCAAAATAAATTATAAACATAGTGAAACTACTTATTATTGAAGATAACCCGCAACTGCTCGATGCCATAGCCGAAACGCTGGGCAAAGAAAAATTTGTGTGCGAAACTGCGGCGACCTATACAGCAGCTCACGAGAAAATTTACCTTTATCAATACGATATATTGATAGTTGATATCAACCTACCCGACGGTTCGGGACTACAGATTATACGCGAAATCAAAAAGGTGGAATCGGCAACAGGCATCATCGTAATTTCAGCCCGCAATTCGCTCGACAATAAAATTGAGGGGCTCGAACTGGGTGCCGACGATTACATTACCAAACCCTTCGACATGGCAGAATTGGTGGCAAGGGTTAAATCAATCATCAGGCGACGGAACTTTGGCGGCAGCAACTTCATTGAGCTTGGCAAACTGCGAATCGACCCTGAGCAACGGCTAGCCTTTGCCAACGAAAAAAACATTGAACTTACCCGCAGCGAATACGACATATTGCTGTTTTTCACATCCAATGTTGGGCGTGTTATAACCCGCGAAAGCCTGGCCGAACACATTTGGGGCGATAACATGGAC
>CAZARW010000109.1:0-4097 GCA_964487645.1 uncultured Prolixibacteraceae bacterium | reverse complement strand
GCGTGTTATAACCCGCGAAAGCCTGGCCGAACACATTTGGGGCGATAACATGGACCTGGCCGACTCGTTCGACTTCATTTATTCGCACATCAAAAACCTGCGGAAAAAAATCACGCAGAACGGACTATCCGACCCCATCAAAGCCGTTTATGGAGTAGGCTACAAATTCGAAACAGAAGGATTATGAAACTAATCAACCGCACTTTCAGGCTAACTACAATATGGCTTCTGCCTTTGTTAATAATTGGCAGCTTTTTTGTTTTTTTTATGATTAAGTACATCGTATATGAAGAAACCGACGAGCACCTGAGCTACGAGTTGGAGCGCATAGTGAAGTACCACCAATTAAACAGTGATTTGCCCGAATTTCATAAAGTAGCAGATATTCAAGAAGGTATTTTTCACGAAAAGCCATTTTTCAAAGACACAATGATGCTCGAACCGGGCGACAACGAAATGGTACCTCACCGTGAGCTTCATTTCTCCATACAACACAAAGGTGAACATTTTGCACTGGTGCTCAGGCACCTACTCCCCGGAAATGATGATATTTTTCAAGGTTCTATCATTATTATTATGGGACTAATGTTGTTGATTTTCTTCATATTACTATTAACAATCAACATGGTTTCAAAATCAATTTGGAAACCGTTTTATCAAACTTTAAATATCCTTACCGGGTTCAGAATAAATGCGCCATTTCCTGCATTACCCCAAAGTCAAATCGATGAGTTTGACACATTGAACAAAACAGTTAGCAATCTGCTCAAAAAAGTTAATGCCGACTATAGCCGCACCCGCGAGTTCAACGAAAATGCCTCGCACGAGTTGCAAACCCACCTCGCCATGATAAGGGCAAACACCGAGAAACTCATGAACCATAGCAATGAAGAAAGTGAGAACAATCAGGTTATAGCCAACATTCATAAGGCAAGTGTACAGTTATCGCAGGTGCAAAAATCACTGTTACTGCTTAGCAAGATTGGGAATCAGGAATTTAACAAGCATAAAATAATCGACTTGTCGCTTCAGCTTAATCATACCCTCGATTTGTTTAGCGAAGCCATTGCCCTCAGAGGAATTTCGCTTACCAATAATATTGAAAAATGTGAACTAACGATGGACCCGGGGCTTGCCGAAATACTGACCAACAACCTGATAAAGAATGCCATAAAACACAATATCGACAATGGATTTATCAGGTTAGAACTAAATTCAAAACATTTGCTCATAGAGAACAGCGGTCTTCCCTACGAAGGTGAGCCCAACAACTTACTCGAACGCTTTGCAATTGGAGAAAAAGGCAATATGGGCATTGGCCTGGCCATTGTAAAACAAATATGTGAGCTTTTCAATTATTCAATCACCTACCAAATCAACAATAAAACCACGCACGTCATTCAAATTATTTGGTAAAACAAATTTTTTCAATCCATTGTCCAAATCTCCAAAATCTCTCCAAAATTGGCTCCTAATTTTGTGTCATTATTAACATTTAAAATTTATGAGTCATGAAACAGATTATTATTATAACAGTATTAGCTATTGCTTTCACAAGTTGTGAGAAAGAAACTGTGTTGGGTGAAGATATCTTTCCTAATGAAATTACAACTTATGCGAACAATCATTTTCCCGAAAACAAAATTATTCAAGTTGTAAAAGATGTTGACGAGTTTGAACTTACTTACGATGTTATACTTGAAGGCAGCATAAATCTTGAATTTAGCCGAAAGAAAGAAATCAGTTCAATAGAAGGCATTAGCAAATTACCCGATAGTGTTATTCCCGAAACTTTGCTAAAATATGCAAAAAACAATTATTCTGAACAGTATATTGTTGAATGGAGCCTCGATGACCGCGACCAAGAAATAAAACTAAACAATGGCATCGAGCTTAAATTCAATAAAAAAGGAGAATTTTTAAGAATTGACAATTAATACAAACCATCAAAGATTAAAATCATGAAGACAATAGTTAAATTATTCATTACTATCATTTTTGCCATTTCAATAAATAGTGTTTTCGGCCAATTCCAAGGACCAGCCACACTCGATAAGATTTACACCGTAAAAGAAATAAAAGAAAATGCATCTAAACTCGATCGCTCTGATCAGTTGGTTAAAGTAAAAGGATTCATCATTAAACAAATCAATAAAGACGATTATACCTTTCAGGATTCAACAGAAACCATACGGGTTGAACTAAAGAAAAAATACATGCCTGTACAACCCTTCGATGATAAAACCGAGTTGATCATGATTTGTGAAGTTGACTACGACATGCTCGAAGGGGTTGAATTGGAGGTAGAAGAAATTGTGGAGATTGTTAAAAAATAAGTGAATTCCCCCAACAAATACGCCATAATACTAGCAAGCTATGAGTAAAACTATATTGTTTTTGGCTTTATTGCCCATGTTGATGGCCAGTGGCCAACCCGACAAAAAATTATATGTCAACAAAGTAAAATCGATTTGCCCAACTGCCGATATAATCGAAATTGAAGTAAAGGACGACTATGTAGAAATTGAATACTGGTGCAACAGTAGGTTTTTCGAAGTGGGGCTTAATCATCGTCAGGAGGTTATTTATACTGAGTCAGAAGAAAAAATACCGGACATGGTTATGAATACCATCCAAAAGCGGCTCGACAAAAACCACTATGGTTGGGTAATTGATGAAGTATCGATGATAACTTATGCCGACACTTCGTTTTACAAAATTGAGCTCCTTCGCAACGGGATAGAAGAGAATGTATATTTTACCACCGATGGCCGCAATTATAAAATCAAAAACATGATTGCCGACGAAGAATGGAGCCATGGTGAATTATTGCGCTATGATGCTTTCAAAAGTGCTTCTTACGATTTTCTTAATCCCGACAAGGTGTATGATTTACCCGAGGTGTTGAAAGAGGTTTCGGGCATAGCGCTATACGATGATCAGACTGTATTTTGTGTTCAGGACGAAATTGGTATTGTTTTTAAATACGACTTACAAAACGAAAAGATAATTGACATGCACCGCTTTACCGATTTGGGCGATTTTGAAGACCTTGCCATTATTGGCGATACTGTTTATGTGCTGCGAAGCGATGGTACACTTTTCTATTTCAACCATCAACAATTCAAAGGAAAGGTTGAGCAAGTTATAGTCCCATCGAGTTGCATGAACATTGAGGGTTTATTTTATGATCAAAAAAGCAAAACAATGTTCATGGCTTGTAAAGATGAGCCGGTAAATGCTAAAGGCAACAAAAGAATTGTTTACCGTTTCCCGGTAGGTGAAAAAATTGTAAGCGAAACTGCTGTTTCTATTGACTTAGAAGTGATTAATGATTTTTTTAGCCAAAAGTACGGTAGATGGGACAAAAGCAAAGTATTGTTCAATCCATCGGCAATAGCAGTACACCCTATAACCGGCGAAAAATACATTTTATCGGCAAGCAACCGTATGTTGGCCATATACGAACAAGGCAAGCTAAAAGATATTTACCCTTTGCCATCTGAGATTTTATACAAACCTGAAGGTCTTGATTTTACTCCAACAGGTGATTTATTGATTTCATCGGAAGGCATAAAAAAAGGAGAACTCGACGGGCAAATATTACACTTCTCATATCGTGAACAATAAGGATTTTTACTGCTTCAACGCTGCCTTACTAAAAATATACTCGGGAATTTCAATATCAAATTCAATTTTTGTGACTGTGTATTCGGTGCCGTCGCCTTGTTTGAGCATGTCTTTGTACACCATGGTACGCGGGAACCAGCGCCCGGCAATTTTTTCTACATCGCGCATTTCGAGCCGCTTAAGTAATTTGCCACTTTTGGCATACATCTCTTGTTTAAGCGGCACAAACCGTTCGGTATCGACCCACATTTTTTGGCTGTGGTACGCTACATCGTCCACTTTGGCTTCGAGATTTATAAGATAAACCTCTCGCCCATCAATTGTTTCGGCACCCGCTAAGGTAGCCGTATAAGTTTCGGAAAGCTTGCGGTCGTCCATCATATCTTCGTACGAAAGGTCGCTGCCCATTACACTTTGGCGCAACATGTGCCCCGATATTTGTATGGTTCGGTCGGTGCCGGGCGAAT
>CAZARW010000108.1:0-6183 GCA_964487645.1 uncultured Prolixibacteraceae bacterium | reverse complement strand
TCGTCAACTAAACCCGATACGTGTACAAAGTACTCAGTACCAGACTCATTGTCTGTAATGAATCCATAACCTTTAGACTCATTAAAGAATTTTACTGTACCTTCTTTCATTATTAATTAATTATTTATAAACACAACAAATATATGTTTATTCCTTAAGCCTGCAAGAAATTTTTCTAAAAAAATAAATTATTGATAAATTGTCGTGTATTATGATCTGTAATTTATCGCCTCAAAAACCGGTACATGTTTAATTGCTTACTTTTTTCAGATTAAAAAGATTTAAAATCCATTTTGGCAAAGGTTTACTGTGGTTACGTTTGCGTAAGTTTAGATAAATGCCGAGTTTTTTAACAATTGGAACTTTGTGAGTTTCAACAAATTCGATAAGGGTTCCTTCGGGAGCTTGTATGTATGCAAAATTTCCTGCAGCTTCGCCCATATCAAACGACTCGCTTTGTTTAGCGCTGTCGACAGTAAATGGGAATCCTTTTTGCTTTACTTCGCGCCGTAAATCGTCCATTCCGTTAATATCAAAACACAAATGGATAAATCCGGGATCTCCCCACATTCTATTTTTAAAAATATCAACAGGTTCACGATCAATAACCTGCACGAGTTCAATTTCGGAGGGTCCCAAAAGAGGGCTAAATGCACCCGATCTTTTTTCGGAGTGCTTTAGAAGTACTCTTCGGTATTTATTTTGGGCACCTGGTAGTCCGTCCCAATCATCAAATGTTTCGCTTGTATCGTAAACAATATGGTTGTAGTTTAATATATCGCGGTATACAGCAAGGCTCTGCTCCATGTTTTTAACTCCAATTACAGCACCCAGTATTCCCCCGTTAAGGCTGTCGGTTTTTTTAAAAACTTCAGGTTCCTGTACAATTTCCCAAATATTGCTAAAGGCATCTTTAATAAAAAAGTGTGCTACGCCTCCCGGATTTTTTTTGATTGAAGTAAGTACCTCGAGTTTGTTTGCTGTATAGGTATCAAATGCTTTTTTGATATTTGCAGTTTTAAGTTTACCAATACAAATACCCAAATCGCCAAGTTGAATAGTAAAATTAGCTTTTACAGGATTTTTTCCTGTATGTTGCCATATTTCGAATCCACCACCGCCTTGCATGTTCATTGCCAGTATTGCGTGTCGTTCGCGTGTTTGCCCTTCGGTATGAGGCAGCATAAGCTTAGCAACTGCTTTTTCGTCAAATATCTTGATATTCATTCCAAAATTTTGACGAAACCATGAAAAGCCTTCATCAATATTTTCAACTCCAACACCGAGTTGTTGTATTCCGTTAATTTGTTTAGTCATATCAAAAATAGTTACAGTGGTTTTATTCGGGTTGCCAGATAGTAATACAAACGCGGTAAAAACCTACGAATGTGTAACATAAGCATTTCTTTGCCTCCAACCCATATTTCTTTTTTTTCTTTTTTTAATCCTCGTACAATAATCGAAGCTGCTTTTTCGGCAGTAATACCGTTTGCTTGTCCCGGGTCAATTTTACCGTGTTCGCTTCCGTCTTTTTCGAGTGCATATTTCGATATATTTGTTTGTACTCGTCCGGGAATAAGCATACTTACTTTAATATTGTGTTTTGCATTTTCGGCAAGCAGGCTTTCGAAAAAACCGTGGAGTGCATGTTTTGATGATGAATAAGCCGATCGATAAGGGAATCCAAATTTACCCACGATACTTGATGTACCAGCCAATTGGCCGCCTCCGTTTTCAATCATATGCGGCAAAACCGCTTTTGTAAGTGCAACCGCTCCAAAATAGTTAATTTCCATTATTTTCCGGAAGTTGTCCATAGGTGTTTCGGTTAGCAGTGAACGCTGGCTGATACCTGCAAATTGATAGAGTCCTGATATTTTTTTGCCCGATGAAATTACTTTTTGAACACATGTGTAAATATCGGCTGTTTTGCTCATGTCAAGCACTTCGATGTGGACATCGGCTCCGGTTTTTTTTATTTCAGCAGCAGTTGCTTTTAGTCCATCGGCATCCCTGTCCGATATGATTATTCTGGCACCTTCGCCGGCAAGTTTTATCGAAACAGCTTTGCCCATTCCCGACGATGCTCCGGTAATCCAACATGTTTTTCCCAAAAAATTCATCTGCGTTTTGTCTTATTCTAAATAAAAAAATCTTTAATTATACTTTTTTTTAAGAATCGTGATTTGTTGTGAAAATGAAATTATATCGATTCGTTTTTACGATATACCAGCCCGTTAAATCGTGCAATAACATCGTTATCCTGGTTGGTAATTAATACATCGTAAGCACCAATGCGTTTTGGCTGGCATACTTCGGTTGCTGTGGCGTATAAAACACTGCCCTTTGGTGCACCCTTTAAAAACGAGATATTTACATTTACGGCAAGTGCAAGTTGACCCCGGCTATTTGATGCTACTGCAAACGCAAAATCGGCCAGTGTAAAAAGTGCACCACCCTGAACTACATTGGCAGCATTGAGGTGTTTATCTTCGATAGTGAGCATTGCTTTGCAATAAGCTTCACGGGCTTCGAGTATTTTAATTCCCGTTAGTTTTGCATAACGGTCGTTGCTGAAAAATGAAACCAATTCGTCACTGTTCATTTCGATTTTTTTTTGTTTTAGGCAAATGCAAAAATGCAAAAATAGCCCGATTTATCAATTTTTGACATATTAAACCAAAAACTCTTGTCAAATTTTCGAACTGAGTGCGTAATATTTCAAAAAATACATGCATGGAATAGTCATTAAAACAGGGAGTTAACGATATTTAACTATATTGTAACAATAATCACCTTTTTGTGTGTATGTAATTTTGTTTCTTTGTGCTTAAGTATTTACAAAAGAGAGGGGAATATTAAATAATGACAATAAGCACAATTCGTGATCTTTTCATTCAATCGACTGAGAAGAACAAAAATACTGCAGCTTTAGGTTTTGTAGGAGAAGAACCTTTATTGTATAGCGATGTAAAACAAAAAGTACAATCAGTAATTGCTTATCTTGAGAAAAAAGGAATCAAAAAAGGCGATAAGGTTGGAATATTAAGTTCGAATCAGCCCAACTGGGGTGTTTCGTATTTTGCAATTGTTACAATGGGAGCTGTTGCTGTTCCGATTTTACCTGATTTTCATGAAGGCGAAATACAGAATGTTTTGAACCATTCCGAAGCGAAAGCTTTATTTGTTTCTGAATCGTTATACCGAAAAGTACAGCCCGAAATTTTTAAATCGATGAGCTTTGTTCTGTTGGTTGAAAATTTTTCGGAAGTACAAGCCAATATGAGCGAAAGCGAATTAAGTAAATTGCCTTCGAACATTGAACAAAGTAGTGTTTTTCCTGATTACGAAATAGACAAAAACGATTTGGCTTCGATTATTTATACATCGGGGACTACAGGTAAATCAAAAGGAGTAATGTTGTCGCACTGGAATTTGGTTTTTACCGTAATTAATGCTGGTAAAATTCATCCTATGGGGCAGCGCGATAGGTTATTGTCGATACTGCCCTTATCGCATACCTACGAAAATACTATTGCATTTTTGTTGCCATTTGCCTCAGGAGCGTCAATTAATTATTTACGAAAACCACCTGTTCCCGCAGTGTTACTGCCGGCATTAAAAATGGTAAAACCTACAATTATGCTTTCGGTTCCACTTATAATGGAAAAAATATACAAGGGAAAAGTGTTAGCCAATATACAGGCTAAGGCAATAACCCGAATGCTTTATAAATTTGCTCCAACACGTAAATTATTGAATAAAGTAGCCGGCAAAAAGTTGATGGAAACCTTTGGAGGTTGTATCGAATTTTTCGGAATTGGAGGAGCAAAACTAAGCCCCGAAGTTGAGCGTTTCTTAATTGAGGCTCGTTTTCCATATGCTATAGGATATGGGCTTACCGAAACTTCGCCTTTATTAGCAGGTTTCGATTCATTTCAAGGGAAATATCAATCAACAGGCCCTGCAATGAATGGAGTAACTTTAAAAATAAATGACCCAGATCCGCGAACTAAACAAGGTGAAATTTGGGCCAAAGGCGATAATGTAATGTTGGGCTACTTTAAAGAACCCGAACTTACTGCCGAAGTTATTACTCCCGATGGATGGTTCAGAACCGGTGATTTGGGGTCTTTTGATAAATCGGGTTATGTATTTATTAAAGGTCGTTTAAAAAATATGATTGTTGGAGCAAGTGGAGAAAACATATACCCCGAAGAAATTGAAGCGATTATTAACAGGTTTAAATATGTAATTGAATCGGTGGTTGTTCAGAAAAAAGGGAAACTTGTAGCAATGGTTCATTTTAATATGGAAGAAATTGAGATGAAGATTAAAGATTTTAAAGAACATGCAAATCAATATCTCGAAAAACATCTTGACGATCTTTCGTCGGAACTGCAAGAGTTTGTAAATTCGCAGGTCAATAAGTTTTCAAAAGTTCAGGTTGTGGTTGCTCATTTAGAGCCTTTTGAAAAAACTGCAACAAAAAAAATTAAACGTTTTTTGTATTACTAATTTTTGATCTTGTATCACTATTAAATTATTTCGAATCTATTATATTTTATAGCCTGCAAAATGAAACTGCAGGCTATTTTAATTTAACATTTAAACAAAAGCCTAACATTTGCATAATGCTTTTATAAAATCTTGTTAATGATCATTGTGTTTGGCTGCTTTATATTTGTACAAACAATTATTAAACAAAACACAATGAAACAAATTTTGACTTTAGTAATATCTTTCATGATGGTAACAGCTGGCATGTCGGCCGAAAAAAGCACCGAAGCCAATCATCCATCGGCAAATTTGCAAACAGTATCGAACATGATTTCGGGAAAGGTATTTGATAAAAATAGTGGAGAGAGCCTTGCTGGAGTTGCTATAAAAATACCCAATACCGAGTATGTTGTTTATTCCGATTTTGAAGGAAATTTTTGTATTCAGAACATTACTCCCGGTGAGTATAAACTGAATGCTAAATTTATTTCGTATCATAAAATCGAAATTGAAAAAATACAGATTAATAATCACGAAGTTCATGAGTTACAAATTCGCTTAACGCAAGATTTTTAACCGCAAATCATACGCATCATAAAAAACATAAAAGGTTGTTCATTTAATTTTGAACAACCTTTTGTTTTTTCTTTCAAATAAACATCAATATTTCACTTACTATTTTTTTATCTTCGTGCTTGCTATGGCACGAAAAAAAATAACAAGAATACCGATACAACTTACCGAACTCGAAGATGGTAATTATCATATCTTAATTGAGGCAGAGTTAAAAAATGAGGAAAAAGTTTATTGGGCAATTGATACCGGAGCTTCAAAATCTGTTTTCGACAGCAATCTTCATGCTCATTATTTGCTTACTCAAACTGATAATACCGAAGTTCAATCGGCAGGAATTGGTGAAAATCCGGTTGATACGCAGGTTGGTGAGTTGTTGTATTTAAAAGTAGGTGAAATTCAAATGAATGAATGGCCGGTTGCTTTAATTGATCTTTCGTATGTGAATAAGGTGTATGGAAACTTTTCGGATAGTACGCTGGTTGGGCTTTTAGGGAGCGATTTTCTTGTGAAATACGATGCTGTGATTGATTTTAGAAAGCTTGAGTTGAAACTTTATTATTAAGAATAATGTGATGACATACCGCAAGATATTTAAATTTTTAGTGCTTATACTTAGTATTCTTTTTGCAAACTTGCTTACCATTTGGATTGATAATTATATGCTGAGTTATAAGTGGAATTATTCGCCCCATATTTTCACATGGATAGGCATGTGTGTTGTACTGCTTATTTATTATCCTTTATTTAAGTACATGGATAAGTGGGCAAGCAAGTTGAGCGATAAGTTTTTAAAGGCAGGGAAAAAACTTGCCGGTCGCCGAACCGGTTCAATCATTGCATTTATAATTGGTTTGTTACTTCTTTATTATTTTTACGGCCAGGAGTGGTTTCGTTCAAATGTTTTTATTTCGTTTTTTTCTTCATTAAAACAGGCTGTTCAGTCATTGTAACAATTAATTGCTATAGATATTCAGCATTTGTTTTCAAATGAGACAACATCAATTTGAAGTAAAAAAAAACACCCCACTGCATAACGCAATGAGGTGAAAAAGAGAGCGAGAAACGGGACTCGAACCCGCGACCCCGACCTTGGCAAGGTCGTGCTCT
>CAZARW010000107.1:0-6236 GCA_964487645.1 uncultured Prolixibacteraceae bacterium | reverse complement strand
ATATTTTGGCGGGCATTTCGGCCTTCGCCTGCAAGCTTACTTGTCAGGCGCGTGTTTCACAAGGCATACAGGTAGCTCCCCCCGGTCGCTCCTGTATGCCTGTTCAACATCGCACCTGTCGGCGTAAGGCTTTCCGTCTCCGTCCGGCCCGGGGGCGGTGGGGGTGTCGGGCTAAGTAAGGTAATAGGAACGACCTTTTTTAAAGAGGTCTATTTTCTTGTGACTTTTATCTATCGATCTATTGTTATAGGGTATTCTTTATAAAACCGGAGCAAACTTAGTGTCTCTTTTTTTAATTCGTTTTTGACAAAAATCTTCATTTTATGATCCATGAGTTCGCCTAAACCCTGCATAGGGTTTTGTGGAAAATTGTTTTCAAGGTGTTCAATGCATTTTTGGATGTAGGCTTCAAATGGCATTTTCATTCGCTTTTCAATGATTGAACAATTTACAGGTGTTTGTTTTTGCATAAAGAACCAACTGTCAAAGATGTCGCGGGGAGTTAATGAATTTCTGTCGAGCATTGCACAAAGTTTATGTGCAAACATATTTTGTTCATTCATTACTTTCATTGCGATTCCTAAATATGACTTTACTTCATAATCGTCATTGAAATTTCGGTTTGAAATCTCAATTTTGAGTTTACGTTCGCCTGTCCCATAGTTCACAACTACAATAATTCCGAAAAACTTCTGTGCTTCGTCATGAATGGTCCCATATTTTTGTGCAATCTTCCTGATTCTTTTATAAACCATTTCTTCTCTTGAATTGTCCAGAAGGTTAAAATCCAGATCGACAGAAAACCGGGGAAGCTTATAAAAAAACATAAGCGCAGTTCCTTCTTTAAATCCAAGAAGGCTGGATATTTCGATGTCAGAATAAATGTCTTTAAGTATCTGAAGCATTATAAATTTATGTCGGTTAATGTCAAGCATCTTGCAATAGTTTTTCAATTCTTTTGTTTAATATTTGTGAATTATAAATGGGTAGTATTTCTTTTATTTTTTTATCGTTTAAAGTTCCCGGATTGTCAAAATAACTATCACCATACAAATATATGTAATCAAGTAAAGCTCTTTCAGGGCTGGCTATGCTTGTTCCGTTTGGATAGATTTCTATGCCTGTTGTGTTAACCAGTATTTCGTTTTTTATTTTTTTAAATATGAATGTGGAATTGTTAATTTCAATTGCTCTGGTCAGATAGCTAATTGAGGTAAATGCGCGATTGTATTGGAATATAACACCTTCTTTTTGCAATACATAATCTAAAGACAGGTAGGATGGTGAGAATATTTTTGCAGAAAGCTCTTCATTGTTATAATCAGGAATTGAATAAATGCCCTTGCGTATATTGATTAGTTCCCCTTTTTTTACAAGGTGATTTATTTTTTTGTTTAATGATTGAAAATTTGTTTCAGACGTCAAAAGCGCAATGTCTTTCAACCTGAAAACTGTTTTTCCACTCCTGTAGAGTACTGATAAAATATTCATTCGTGAACTGGTCATACAAAATAATTGGATGTACAGTTCATAAAAATAAGCAAAGTATTTTCTAAAAACAAATGGAGTTATAAAAAACCCACTGATTATAATCGATCAGCGGGCTTGAAAATCTCACAATACTATTATTTTGTTACGCATTTTGATTTTTCTCAAATAAATATAAAAATATCGCACACGATATAAAAAATGTTGTATATTTGTCGCACGCGATACAATCAAGTGCGATTTACAAACAAAAACAATAAATTATTATGGAAAGCAATTTTTATCAAATGGAGGCAATAAGTCTCAGGGGAGAGAAAATAAACATGTCGGAGTACAAAGGCAAGGTAGTAATTGTTGTAAATACAGCAAGCAAATGTGGATTAACACCACAATACGAAGGCCTCGAAAAATTGTACAAAAAGTACAAAGATAAGGGATTGGTTGTTTTAGGTTTCCCGTGCAATCAGTTTGCAAATCAGGAGCCCGGCGATGATAAAAGCATATCGGAAAACTGCTTAATTAATTACGGGGTTACCTTTCCAATGTTTTCGAAAGTTGATGTAAACGGCAAAAATGCCCACCCCATTTTTAAATATCTAAAAAAAGAGAAAGGGAGTATTTGGGGCTCAAAAATTAAATGGAACTTTGCAAAGTTTGTAATCGATGCAAACGGTAAGCCTGTAAAGCGTTTTTCGCCTTTTACAAAGCCCGAAAAAATGGAACGATACATTGCAAAAATTTTAACAAGCTAACATATCGCATGTGATTAAGTCATTTTCGTTATTTTAGTGGCTTAATCACTGCTTAATTTTGTTTTTATGAGCAACGAACAATTACGATTAGAGAATCAGTTGTGTTTTCCGGTTTATGCGGCTTCGCGTTTGATTACCCGCGAGTATCAACCTTATTTTCAGAAGTTGGGTATTACTTACCCGCAGTACCTGGTTTTTTTGGTGCTTTGGGAAAACGACGGGATGCTTGTAAACGCAATAGCAAAAAAGCTTATTCTTAATACAAATACAATTACCCCTTTGCTTAAAAGAATGGAGCAACAAGGGTTTATTGTACGCAAGCGATTAGAAGACGACGAGCGTAAAGTGTACATTCAACTTACCCCAAAAGGCAAAGATTTACAAAAAGAAGCGGCCGAAATACCGAGGGAATTATCTGAAAAATTAATGCAAAGCAATTTGAATATAAACGATTTGGCCGCACTGAAAGAGACACTCAATACAATGATTCAGTTTTTATCAAAGTAACTATTCCTTCTTTTTAAACACCATAGTTGCACCCATTACTTTGTTTTCGAGCACATCGTTTTCAAGCTCCTGCTGTGTTAAGTAGTTTTCAAAAAGGTGCTTTTTGTCTGGGTGTTTAACCATAAGCTCTTCGCAACGTTTTTTCAGGTTATTGAAAATGAAATCGTCCGATTCGGCAATTTCATCCTTGTCAATGTCGTCAAAATCAATCATCTGCATTCCGGCTTTTTGAGCCTGGTTGATAATTTCTGATTTTTTATACATCATGGGGTGGCTAAAATTGCTTGAGTCGTCGATTACACCATCGTCAATTATGATTATTCCGTTTTGGGATATACATTTCGACAACACCGAAAGAGTTGCAAAGTAATCGCCAAAAACCGGACCGATTGCACCAAGTATTACAATGTCAAAATCATACAGCTCATCAATTTTTGTTCGTATATCGGCAGTATCGAATGTACATAAGTGGCTTACTTTCCACTGGGCTGCTTTTTGCTTTGCAATGTCGATAAACTCACAAACAGCATCAATACCATAACATGCACAATTGAGTTTTTTTGCGGTTTTAACCGAAACGGCGCCTTTACCACAGCCTAAATCCAAAATTTTAAGTTTATGGTAATCGGTACAATGTTTTTCAATTAATTGGACAATTGCATCGGGGTCGGCCCCAAATTCCCAAATATCCTGCAACATGTAGGGAAAATAAGCAAACAGCTCGTTATCTGCCCCGTCCATTGCTTTTACTACACTTTCTTCGAGTGATTGCATAGGCTTAAATTGGTTGTTTTAGATAATCGATGTGCTAAAATAAATGATTCGATATAAAATACAATGAATCATATTTTTATATCCTGATTAAATAATGCATTGTTAGGTTTGAAATAAAAGGAATAGATATCTTTGTTCGGTATCAATAGCCCATAAATTTTTTAAAGAATGAATAAAACCCTGATTACATTATGGATAATGTCGTTAACGTCAGGATTATTGCTGGCCTTATCCTTTTTGCCATCCGACTTCTTTTTTTTATCCTTTTTTGGCATTGTTCCTATGCTCGAAATATTTCGTAAAGGAGCGAAAAATAAAATGAGTTATTGGAAAGTCTTCGCCTTGTTTTATTTTTCGTTTATAGTATGGCAGGGCATTGCTGCCTCCTGGATACTAGAACTCTCGCCAAAGCTTTCATTTATTGGTTTATTAACCTTGTTTCCAATGCCTTTATTGCTTGCATTTGTTCCGACTATTTATAGGCGACTGGGTAAAATATTTGCTATGGCATTTTTTATTTCAACGTGGCTTGCTGTCGAATTTTTGCAGGAGTATTTTTTATTAAGCACTCCGTTTTTCACATTAGGGAATTATCTTGGAAAAACACCCGGTTTAATGCAATGGTATTCATTCACCGGTGTTTTAGGAGGTAGCTTATGGATTCTGTTGGTTAATATTACACTGTTTAACCTTTTGTCGTCATTAAAAGATAGAGGCAAAAAAATGCGAAATGCGCTTCTTGTTCTTTTAAGTGTTTTGTTAATTCCCATTTCAATTTCGTTATTGATTTTTAATAACTACCATGAAGAAGGGACCAATACCCAGGTAGCTGTTTTGCATACCGGTGTCGATTGTTATCACGATAAATACCAAACCCGTCCTTATGCGCTCATGGAATCATACCTGAATGTGGCGTTACCCGAAGTCGATGCTAATACCAGGTATCTGATTTTTCCCGAAACGGCAATTACGAATGGTGGTTGGTTACACCAATTCGAAAATAATAAAATAATAAACCAGTTTGTCGAGCGCTCACCAAACTACCCCCAACTGCAACTTGTTACCGGTGCAGTAGTATATGAGCAAATGAAAGATGAAAATCTGATCTCAAATACAAAAAAAGCCCCACACCTCAAATACAACGAAGAATATGACATATGGTACTCTCTGTACAATGCAGCATTGCAGGTAGGTGCGGCAACACCTGTTCAATTTCGAACCAAACAGGGCTTAGTGCCTTTTCAGGAAAAAGCAATTTTCCCGGGATTGTTCAAAAATCAGCTGGCAGTTGGTATCGATTTCAGATTTAATTCACGTCAACATAACGATGACGTATTTTACAGCAATGAACGTAAAGTAACGGCAATAATCTGTTACGAAACCGTTTTTTCACACTTGTTTACTCAATATGCAAAAAGTGGAGCACAGGCATTCTTTATAATTCTCAACGAAGGCTGGTATCAGAACATTCGTGCTGCATCTCAGTTTCAATATATTGCGGCAGTAAGGGCAGTCGAAAACCGGAGATGTATCGCGCGTTCATCAAACATGGGCGTTTCGGGGTTTATTAACCAAAAAGGAGAAGTGCTTCAGCAATATTCTGAATTTAAGCCAAAAGTACTTAAAGGTGTTTTGCTATTTAATGATGTTCAAACTTTTTATAATACAACAGGAAATTATTTGGGCTTTTTATCGATAAGTGCTTGTATGTTGATTTTTATGTTATTTTTGGTACGGAAATTCAAAACAAACCAGCAATGAGTAAAAGAGGGAAAGTATTTATTGGCATTATTCTAGTTCAGATTTTTATGGGCACTGCAACCTTTGCGTGTTATTTAACGTCTGATTTTACTGTTGATAATCCCAATCCATCGGTGGGCGAAGAGGTAGTTTTTACCGATAATTCAGAAGTTACTGGTGGAAGCCCAATCACATACTGGGAGTGGAATTTTGGCGATGGTGCCGTTCCTGCCACAGCTAATACTCAGGGGCCACATCAAGTGGTTTATTTAACCGAAGGGGGAAAAACAGTTAAACTAACAATTAATAATGGAGGTACTCCTGTAACCAAAGAAAAAACTGATTTTATTACAGTTTATCCATTGCGGGTTGTTCCTTTCTCAATGGTGGGAATAATAGCTGTATTTTTACTTGTAGGATTATTTATTGTTTTTCGAATTCGCAAAAAGCTAGCTCTTAATTAACAGCTTTGTCGTATTGTTCATCAGAGTTCTTCAACATCTGAGAATTATTGAAAGAATTCAACGTTTTTCTGCAGATGAAATTTCTTTTTTTTTACGAATCTATGTTTTAACTTTTTAGTACCGATTTGATTTGTTGTGCTTGATATTATTGATTGGCATACCTTCAAAAAAAGATCATCGTTTAGCTAAGTAATATTCTTTAATGTTTCCTCTTAAATAGTATTTCTTTTTTGAACAACTATCTGCAGAATGTACAGGTTTAACGTTTGTTATTATACAGGTAATCTTATAAAAAGCTGTGCCCATAATCTTTGATCAATTTGTTTTATAGAAAAAATTAATCGAAATGGCTAACGGTATTAAATCTCGATTTGTGTGGCATTGACAAAGGGGCCGGGCGAGGCAACTAATAGCCGCAGACCGATAAGCCCCCCAAATGATTATAAAGGATATTTCTATTCGCTTTGTTCGTTTATTATTTCGATGGCTTTTTCGATAATGGTGTCAATCC
>CAZARW010000106.1:0-6330 GCA_964487645.1 uncultured Prolixibacteraceae bacterium | reverse complement strand
AATTTCGTTTACAATATCTGCTTTTGTCATTGCTTAAATTATTTAATTATCAACTGTTTATTCAAATATCGGTTGGCAAAGATAATTTTTTTCCTATAATTACGACCAAACAAATATGATTTTTTTTCGTTTTAGGTATTATTATATGAATTACTTGTATCTAAGCAATAAAATTTTATATTGGTACACTCATAATCAGAGAGTGCTGCCCTGGCGAAACACATCAGATCCATATAAGATATGGATCTCTGAAATTATTTTACAGCAAACCCGTGTCGATACTGCAATTAATTATTACAACAGGTTTATTTCAATTTTTCCAAATGTTTTTTCGCTGGCAAATGCGCAAACAAATTATGTATTGAAAGCATGGCAGGGTTTTGGGTACTATTCAAGAGCACAAAATCTTCACAAAGCAGCAATCGATATTGTAAATAATTACAATGGAGTTATTCCAAATAACTATACAGCATTAAAAAAAATTGCAGGCATTGGCGATTATACTGCTGCTGCAATTGCTTCAATAGCTTATAAACAAAAAGTTGCTGCTGTTGATGCAAACGTTTATCGGGTACTCACCCGTATTTTTAATATCGATACCCCTATTGATACTGCTGCCGGGAAAAAACAATGCCTTACTATAGCCAATGAATTAATAAAAAATCAAAAACCCGACATTTTCAACCAGGCAATTATGGAATTTGGTGCACTAATATGTAAACCCAAAAATGCTCTGTGTAATGCTTGTCCTATACACAACATTTGTGGTGCATACAAAAATCAAAATATATACAAACTGCCTGTAAAAAAACAAAAAAAAGCTCCCGTTAAACGCTATTTTAACTATCTGGTTATCGAAAAAAATCAGCAATATGCTTTCGAAAAACGAACTCAAAAAGATATTTGGAATAATTTATATCAATTTCCTCTAATTGAAACAAACATTAACCTAACCACAGAAAAGCTTGTAAAAGATAATGTGTGGAAAAATATTTTTTCAACAAAAAAAGTCACTATCTCAAAAATATCGGAACAGTATGTACATATTCTTAGTCATCAAAAAATATATGTACGTTTCATTCACATCGAACTCGACGATAAAACGCTGAGATCGCAATTTAACAACATTGTATACAGCAATTTAAACAACCTGCAATTACCAATAGCCCGTATAATCGAAAAATATATCGACAAAAATATGTTGCAAAAATAAGCCATCGCAACACGGCATATTCAATTTATTCTTTTTACATTTTAATCTTATTTGTGTGGTATGTATTTATTTGATAATTTCACGCTCCAATATTCAGGTTTGATTACTTTATCGTTTAAAACAATCAGTTTATTAAATCACAATGAGTAAAATTGACGACATAAACAATTCAAAAAATATTTCTTTGTACATTTATGAAATATTAATCCCTAAAAATTAAAATTATGGTTAACAAAGTTATTCTCCTCGGAAATGCAGGAAAAGATGCAGAAATCCGTTATCTCGACAACAATGTTGCAGTAGCGACCTTTTCGCTTGCAACAAGTGAAACCTATACCAACAAAAGTGGAGAAAAAGTAACACATACCGAATGGCACAATATTGTTGTTTGGCGAGGCCTTGCTGAAATTGCCGGCAAATACATCAAAAAAGGCAAGCAGATGTATCTCGAAGGCCGCATCAGATCACGGTCGTACGACGATAAGGACGGAAACAAGAAATACATTACTGAGATTTTAGCCGATAACATTCAACTTTTGGGTGGACCAAAAGACAATGCAGATTCAGCTTCAAAAGATTATCCAAAAAACGAATCGGCAAACGAAACAATTCAAGAACCCGATATGCCTGACGAAGCTGATGATTTACCATTTTAACTTATAAATTTTACGAGCCTTGGAACCTGAGAGCATTTTAACAACAATCCCCTTTTTTTGCGAAATAATTTTTCATCCCTTTTACTGGGGCTTAATTATCGGAATTATTGTGTTATTGATTTTGCTATTATCATCGGCACTAATTTCAGGTTCCGAGGTTGCTTTTTTCTCATTATCGCCTGCCGATATTGATGAATTAAAAAATTCGAAAACAAAGAAAAATAAACTGATAAAAAAGCACCTCGAACTACCCAACAACCTATTAGCCAACATACTTATTGCCAACAACTTTGTAAATGTAGGCATTGTAATCCTCTCAACTTACCTGGTCCACTCAGCAGTCGATTTTTCGAGCTCTCCTGTTTTAGGATTTATTATTGAAGTTATAGCAATAACCTTTATTTTGCTCTTATTTGGCGAAATTTTACCAAAAATATATGCAAGCAACTATTCTCTTACTTTTGCCCGGTTTATGGCTCAGCCTCTCTATGTTACTTCAAAAATATTTTCGCCTCTTATCATGCTCTTACTCAACTCAACATCGGCTGTAAACAAACGTATGGCCAGCAAAACAAAAAACCTCTCGATTAACGAAATATCTCAAGCTTTAGAGCTAACATCCGACGAAGATATATCGGAAGATAAAGACATCCTTGAAGGAATAATAAAATTTGGATCGACCAGCGTTGATCAAATTATGACTCCGCGTATTGATGTTATTGCAATTGAAAAGAATTATACTACCGAAAAAATTATCGATATAATTAACCAATCAGGGTATTCACGAATTCCGGTTTTTGACGAAACTTTCGATAACATCGAAGGAATTTTATACATAAAAGATTTAATGCCGCATCTTGATAAAAAAGAAAATTTTAAATGGCAAACAATTATTCGTCCACCATTTTTTATCCCTGAAAATAAAAAGATTGACGACCTGCTTAAAGAATTTCAAAAATCAAAAGTACACATGGCCATTGTTGTTGATGAATATGGAGGAACATCGGGGCTTGTTACTCTCGAAGATATTCTCGAAGAGATTGTTGGCGACATTGTTGATGAGTTTGACGAAGACGATCGGCTGTTTGCAAAAATTAACGAAACAACATATCTGTTTGACGGAAAAACCCAATTAAACGATTTTTTCAGAATTTGTTCTGTCGATGATGATTTTTTTGACGACATAAAAGGAGATGCTGATACCCTGGCCGGATTACTACTCGAAATGAAAGGCGATTTTCCTTTGTTACAGGAAAAAATGATATATAAAAACATTGAGTTTATTGTTGAAGCATTAGACAAACGACGCATAAAAAAAATAAAAGTTGTTTTCAATAATCCCCTTCAGTAAAACGTTTTAAAAATTAATCTATACTTTTGCTGAATGGATAAAATAAAATCAATAGGATTACTCTTAGCAAGTACAATTTTACTTTTTGTTGCCTGCAAAAACAAACCAACTCCTAAGCCTGAAGGATATTTTCGTATCGATTTTCCTCAAAAAAATTACAGCGAATATAAAAGCAATCCCATATTTTGCTTTGAATATCCAAACTATGCAATAGTTACTCCCGACAATACCCCACTTGCCGAAAAAAACTGGCTGAACATTGAAATAAAAAAACACAAAGCAAAAATTCACCTTTCATATAAACCAGTCAAAAACAATTTATACAAACTTACCGAAGACTCACGCGAACTGGTATACAAACATTCGATAAAAGCAATGTCGATTCAGGAGCAGGTATTTTTAAACCCCAAACACAAAGTATACGGTACAATTTACCGCATTAAAGGAAATGCAGCTTCGCCCATACAATTTCACTTAACCGACAGTACAAATAATTTTATCCGTGGATCATTTTACATTAGCGAAGTCCCAAACTACGACTCCCTGCAACCGGTAATTCAATTTATCGAGAAAGATATTCTGCAATTTATCGAAACGTTTAGATGGAAGTAATATGCCTTTAATTTTTAACCAATATCAAAACACATACAGGCTTGCACTGTGGTCGCTTACCGAGCCGCTCGAGTTTTTCGAAGAAGAAGTAAAACTATCATCTTCGGACAAAATAGCTTATAACAATATTACTAGTAAATACCGAAAAAAAGAATGGCTAGCTGTTCGGTATATGCTAAAACAAACTCTTGGGTTTTGGCCACACATCATTTACACCGAAAGCGGAAAACCCTTGCTAAAAAACCATACCCGACATTTAAGTATATCGCACTCACGATCGATGGTAGGAATTCTATTATGTACAAATCCGTTTGCCGGTATCGACATTGAACATATTGAACGAAATGCTGATAGAATTGCTCCGCGTTTTTTATCCGAAACCGAAAAAAAATTCATTGAGCAAAATCCGGGTAAAAACAATACCATACTTTATTGGTGTGCAAAAGAAGCCATTTATAAAGCTGTTAACGAACAAAACATATTGTTCTCGAAACAAATTGCCATAAACCAACTCAACGATAATGAAACGCTTAAAGCAAGCTTCTCATCGGATAAAAAGAATATCGATTTTTTATTAAATTTTATTGAACTCAATGGTCATTTTATTGTTTGGACTACCGGACTATAATGTAATCTCGATCACATTTTTTTTACCGCACAAACAATTATTTTGCAAAAAATGAAAAAAACAAAACCACATATACTCGTTATTTTTGGTGCTTCGGGCGATCTTACAAAACGAAAGCTTATTCCTGCTGTTTATAATTTACATCAGCAAAATTTACTGGGGCACCCCTTTGCAATTATTGGCGTAAGCCGCACAAAAATGAGCGACGAAGAATTCAGGCAAAATATGCTTGAATTTTTACCCAAAAACAATGAACACAGCGATTTTTTATCGCATTTGTATTACCAATCGATTGAAACAACCGAAAAAAACGATTATTCAACATTAAAAAAACGAATTCATAAAATCACTCAAGAACTAGACGCACCTCAAAATATTGTTTTTTACTTGTCAACCCCACCCTCACTTTATCATATAATACCACAACATCTTGCTTCGGTTGATTTAAATAACGAATCAAACGGTTTTAAAAGATTAATCGTTGAAAAACCCTTTGGTGTGAATTTATCGTCGGCTAAAGAATTAAATCACAAACTACTCGAATACTTTAACGAAAAACAAATTTTCAGAATTGACCATTATTTAGGCAAGGAAACAGTACAAAACCTTTTGGTATTGCGCTTTGGAAACAGCCTTTGGGAACCCTTGTGGAATCATAAATACATTGACCATGTACAAATAACTTCGTCGGAATTGCTTGGTGTTGAAAAGCGCGGAGGCTATTACGACAAATCAGGTGCTTTACGCGATATGGTACAAAACCACCTGATGCAACTCGTTGGCTTAGTAGCTATGGAGCCTCCTACAGTAATTAATGCCGATGCTATAAGAAACGAAATGCTCAAAGTTTTTCAATCAATTCGCCCCATCGATGTTGATGATGTAGTGCGAGGACAATATACCGCGTCTAAATTTAAAGATCAGGAATTTACTGCTTACCGCGACGAACAAGGAGTTGACCCACATAGCCGGACTGAAACATTTGTTGCAATGAAACTACATATTGATAACTGGCGGTGGAGCGGTACTCCGTTTTTTATCCGAACAGGAAAAAAAATGCCAACACGGGTAACCGAAATTGTTATTAATTTCAGACATACGCCACACCACCTGTTCAGTTCAGAAAGCAATTTTAAAAACGAACCCAATCAATTGGTTATCAGAATACAACCCGACGAAGGAATCCTTATGAAAATGGGACTAAAAGTTCCCGGAGCAGGTTTTAATGCTCAAGCAGTTAACATGAATTTCAGATATGCCGAACTTGCCGACACATACCTGCCTTCGGCTTACGAACGACTCCTGCTAGACTGCGTACAAGGCGATGCCACACTGTTTTCGAGAGGCGATAATGTTGAAAAAGCATGGGAACTGTTTCAACCAATACTCGATAAATGGGAAAACAACAAAAATTATCCCTTACACGGATATCCGGCCGGATCGTGGGGCCCCGAAGAAGCCGATAAGCTCATCGCGAAACAAATTAACGGTTGGAGATATCCATGTAAAAACCTAAGTAATGATGGACAATATTGTGAACTTTAATATCAATAAATAATGTGTATTTTTGATTCTCATTTCTCTTTGTTTTATTGTAATGCATTTCATCATTTTTCATTTGGCAATACCTTTATTGCATTTTTTTTTAAATGAATAAACAATACTTAAAAAATCAGTACAATTTTTAAACAAAGTCGATTAGTAACTCAAAAAATATAAGTCATGCTAAAAACATTGTTATACTCAACTGCAATTATACTTTTTATGATAAGCTGTAAAAACACAAATCAAAACGAAAAAAACACCGAGACACAATTTCAGTTTAATGTTGAAAAATTTGCCGACCTTAAAATCCTCAGGTATCCGGTAA
>CAZARW010000105.1:0-6481 GCA_964487645.1 uncultured Prolixibacteraceae bacterium | reverse complement strand
AAAGGTTGATGTATCGTTAAACATCGATTTTGTTTAAAAAATAAAACGCCGGTTATTTAATATGTAGCCGGCGTTTTTGCAATGTATACATAGTTGTAAAAATTTACGAGAGTGATTTAAATTCGCTGATAGCGTTTTCAATTGTTACAAGTTCTTTTTTCATGTCGATGAGGCTGTTTTCTAAATTGTTAATGTTTTTCTCGGTCTTTTGTTTGTTCTTATTCAAAATTCCTTGTTCTGATTTTATCGAATCGAATATGTTTTTAATTTGTTGAACGCGTGTGCTTGTGCGTTGGGCAATATCAACAATTTCGCTTGTAATAACCCTAAAACTGTTTCCATAATCACCAGCCCGGCCGGCCTCAATCGATGCATTAAATCCCAATAATCTTGTTTGTGCTGATATTCCTTCGATAAAACGCAATATGCTGTCGGTTTGTGAAATTGCTTCGTATAGCTTGTCAATTCTCGAAAAGGCGATTGTAAATTCATTTGAGAAATGTTTAAACTCATCCGAAATGCGATCAATTTTTTTGTTGAGTTGTTCCATCTCTTCAACAAGTCTGTCGCTTTTATCAACTCTCATGTCAATGTCAGTATCAATTGTTGCCAAATGTGTAATTTCGCCTTCAGTGTTGAGTATAGGCATTAAAGCTGTTTGAGTCCACAGTTGCCGATTGTTTCGTGTAATATTCGGAGCCTCGTACCGAAAAGGCATGCGGGTTGCAAAAACTGTATCGAGGCGGTTTTGAACATCGGGGCTGAACGATGTTTGTCGGTAATTGCCTCCCAAAACCGAAGTAAATTCATCAAAAGTGTAACCATACATTTTTGTAAAACCTTCGTTTATCATTTTTATATCTCCGTTGCAATCCATAATCATTATTGCATTTGGACTTTGTTTTACCACCCGGGCCAATAATTCAGAGGCGTCTTTTTCTTTTTCAAGAATAAAACACTGAGATTCTTTTTCATAAAAAAGATTCTTCCATTTCTCGATTTCTTGTTTTGCTTCACTGAATCGTAAACGATAATTTTTGTTTATTATGCCAATAATCACCAGCGAGGCTATTAATGCTAAAATTGAAAAATACAACACCATGATTCGATTGTTTTTCGGTTAATATATAATGTGGTAAACATAAAAAAAACCATTTGGCGGTTAGCAATAATGTGTAAAAAAGAGCACATAAAGAACAAAAAGATAACATAAACCCACTAAAGCAAGAAAAACGAAAGCTTATGTGCTTGTGTGTAATCATAACGAGAAACATATGGTGTGTGTTTTATGAGTATTTTGGCAAACGTGAAGGCATAGTGATTTAGAATTGTATAATGCGTATAAAGGAATTATTTTTATAGTTTTATCTTATTATTTGGTTATTAGTAGGGGTATATTCTTCGATATTTGTCTGTATTGTAAACCATACACTATGATATCACGAATAATGTTTATTATGCTGCTTATGTGCATTTTGTTTGCATATGCCGGCGATAAAATATACTCTGATGGAACCTATAGGGGAATCTCACAATCGGTATACACCGATGAACCATATTATGGGCATTCAACCGTAGTTATAAAAAATGGGACAATTATAGCCGTTAAGTTTGTTATACGCGATTCGTCAAAGCATGTTGAATTTGATGATGAGTATGAAAAGTATTTTGCATGGAGTGAGCTTTACACCAGTCAATGCCGTAAAGATCGTATTGGTGTAAAATCGTATCCTGACAGTTTGCTAAAATCTCAGAATATTGACCAGGTTGATGCAATAAGTGGTGCTACGTGGTCGTACAACATTTTCAAAGCTTCGGTTAACGATGCGTTAAATCCGTCCAGGTAAGAACACAGTTTTCGCTTAAAATATTTTTAATGATGAGCTTAGTTTTTATTTTTAATATATAAATTTCTATTATCTTTGGGCAGTATAAAACTAAGAAAATCATGAAAAAACTCACTACTATTGCACTTGTATTTATTTGTTTTTTAACTATTGATTTAAAAGCACAAGATAAATTTGACGAGGAAAGCAATTATATCTCGACTCATTCTTTTGGAGTTAATGCCGGATTTACTACAGGGTTAGGTTTTTCGTACCGATACTGGCCTGCTCGTAGTGGCTTTCAGGTAACTGCTTTTCCTCTTTACGATAAGACGAACAAAATGCTTTATAGTTTGGGAACTACTTATCTGTTTGATATTAAACAGCATGATTATTCTCGTTATTTAACTTCAAGAGTTATGATGTTTGCCAGTAATCATATCACAAATTTTTCATACGATAAGAGGGTTATTGATAATATTGGACTTGGAATTGGCTTAGATTTAATTTGTGGTAATGCTATTGTAAATTTTATGCTTGGTTATGGTGCGCTTGATGTTATTCATGATTTTAAAACACGCCCAATTGTTGAATTTGGTGTATTTATAAATATATAAAGCTCTGTTAACTGATTCTCTTTGTTCTTTTTTTTGCATATGCAAACAAATTCAATTTTACACGTTTTACTATCTTATTTAAGTTAACAGTTGGTGAAAAAACGATAAATTCATTTTATATTCAGAAAAACAAAGCCTTGCTTACCACAAGGCCTTGTGAGTTTTAATTTATTTTGTCTTTATTATTTTTTGATTTGAAACTATTCCATCTTTTATTATAGTAAGATTGTATAATCCTGAGGGAAGACTGGTTGAATTGATTGGAGATGAAATTGTGTTGGTGTTGGCTTTGTATACTATCTTTCCATATGCATCAACTATTCTGATCTCGCTAAGGCCAGTGATGTTATTGACATATAATTTTTCGTAAAAAGGATTTGGAAAAACCTGAGGCATATTGTCGTTTCGTAATTTCGTTTTGTTTGATACTGTTGAATTAACATTTACCTTTATTACTCGTTGTTCAATTGCATTTCCTGTTTTTGCTGACACTTCAATTACAACATAATATATTTCGGCTTCACCCAAAATCGGTTTCAATGATAAATTTAGTGTTGATCCTTTTTCGGTTTCAATAACAGAAAATTCGGGTGCATGAAAACTTTTTGGATGCGAAGATAGTACTCGAAAACTCATTTCATTTTGCATAGTGTTTTCAATGCTAACTTCAATTTCTTTATCCTCATTATCTTGGATATCAATATGATCAATAGCTGAAATATTAATCGAATTGCTGTCGTTAATGTATTTATAACAGCGAATCATTTCATCGGGAAAATTATCAAAATTAAGAGTATGGCCTATATTTTCAACCAAAACTAAATGAATATTGTTGTTGACGGTTTTTAGGTTGTCGTATAAACTTAATACAGTTTTAAGGCTTGCATCTTTGGTTCCTATTGCAAGAGTTGTAGGCATATCCGACTTTGTATTTAAACGCAAAAGATCCGATGAAAATATGTATGGAGCCCATGGAAAAATCCCTTTAAAGTTGTATGTATCGTCTGAACCAAAAAGTAAAGTAGCTTTTCCATTGCAACTCATTCCGGTTAAAAATACTTCATCCTCATCAATCGAAAACAGAGTTTTTATTGTATCGATTGAAATGGTAATGAGAGAACTAAGTGAAGGTGTTATTTCCGATGAATTGTTGTCGGGACATGCAATAATGACATTCAAACTATCGGCTAAGCTGCTTAAAGCATCGCGGTACATTTGTGCATTTCCACCACAATAATGTAACCCAACGATTAAGGGATACATTTGTCCGGGGTTGTAATTTTCGGGGATGCAAATTTTTAAATTATACGCTTTTGCATTGTGCTCAATGGAGGTTTCGCTATAATTAAAACCAAATGAAAATTTAGTTAATAACAGCAGTGCTGAAAAAAAATATACATAAACAATTCTTTTTATAATATAAGATTTACGATGTTAATAAATACTTTTATAAGTATTAAGTATTAAGTTGATTAAAAGAGTTAATACTCTCTTAATTAAGGTATAATGAACGGTTGGTTTTTTCTTTTTTCGTGTTAGATTTAACTAGAAAGGCAAAACAATTTCTGCAGGTATATTCCCTTTTTATACCGGTATTTGGTTTTAAAAGTATGTTTGACTAATTGCTTAAAAATTTGAATCGATAAGTACACGCCAAACGTTATCGGAACAAAGTTTCCATATTATAACATATTGACCGCTATTATTTGGCATTTCCCATGTACCAATTTCAAGAATAATTTCCTCATTTACAGGTTCGCTGTGTATGCTTTCAAGTTTGTCGAATGTATACTGCGGATCGTTCATGAATCCATATGTTTCAATAATACTTTTTGATCCAAGGCTAAGTTTATCATTGCTTTGACTATAATACAGAGCATTGCTTGCATACAGGTCGTTAATAAATGATTTTACATTGTGACTGCTTGCTCCGTTTGCCCAATCAATGCGGCGTTGTTCAAGCATACGAATATTTGCCGGATTTTTGCTGCATTGTATAATGCTCTCAAAAACGCGTAATTCGGTATTGTTATAGGTTTCATATATTGCAAGGTATTTGTATTTATTGCCGTTTGTTGTTGAAAACGTTCCAATTTCGTACCGAATAAAGGGAGCTTTTGTTACCTTTTGTTGTGCTATTACCGAAAAATCAGTAATATTTCCTGAGGAGTTTTTCAAATTTTTATGAAAAGATGTTATACCTGTTTTGCCTTTGATGGTATCTCCCTCAGAGGTAAGAATAAACGCACTTTTATAGTATTGTTCCGAAATTTCATCAATATTTTGATTAAATACATCGGCCCAAACCTTTCCGGTGCTTTTGTCTTGTTCCGGGTTGCTGTTGTTTTTGCATTGAGCAGTTAAAACCATAATAATAGTTAACGCTGTTAGGTACATTTTTCCTGAGTTCCGCACTGGGACACCCAAATTAAAATCCAAAGAGATCTGCAAGTTTTTTTTGTTCCTCGTTTAAGAGTAAAGTTTCTGTGTAAGTATTGCCAGTTAAGGGATTTGCAATTTCTACTGCATATATTGTTTTGGCAATATCGATTGCTTGTTCACAGCTCAAATCAGCTTGTTTTACATTCAGTTGTCTTTCAAGTTCTTTGTAGACCTTATATGCCACGAAGTTAATCGTAATGTGTGCTTCAATTCTTGATTGTAACCTGTGGTATATTGGTCTAATTTTTAAATCATGTTTAGAGACTCGAAAAGCCTTCTCGATCTTCCAAAGCTGCCCATAATTATTAATTATCTTCTCCTTTGATAGGGTTGTATTGGTGAGATAGCCCTTCAGTCCATCCCATTGAGCATCTTGTTCGTATTTCTCCTTATCTATACTGATTTCAACATTGCCTTCAAGTTTTAAAAATTTGTTATAGCCTCTGTTATTTATTGAAGATTTGGTTAGTTTCCCGGATTTAATCTTTTTTTCCAGTTTCACCAACCCTCTTTCCCGGTTGTAACGGTCCTTACTTGCACGTTTTTCAGTGTATCCTACTACCAGCCTTAATCCATCAGGTTTCCTAATTATAACACTTGTTTTATCGGATAAATCCAGAGAAAGTATTTTCTTCTTTATGGATGCACTTTCGTTTTTTATGCGAGCACCCAGAATAAACTCATAATCCTTTTCTATCAGGTCTTTTACGTTGGCGGTTGATAGTAGTCCGGAATCGGCAATAACAACTAATTTATTCAGATTATACTTCGTTTTAAAGGAATCTATTATAGGCAGCATGGTATGTCCTTCAAACTTATTGCCTTCATGAATTTCGTAGGCTAATGGATAACCCTCTAAGCCAACTAGTAGGCCAAAGACGATTTGAGGGTTTTGATGCTTTCCTTCCTTTGAAAACCCACGTTTCCTGATCTCATCTTCGTCATCAATTTGGAAATAAATCGTTATTACATCATAAAACACAACGCTCATTGACCCACCCAGGATCTTTCGTGTGTGATTAAAACTTATTTGCTGAAGCTGTTCCTTGTGCTCTTTGTAAAGTTTATCCAGGTATCGGTATATTTTATCTTCGTTAATGCTTATTGAAAAGTAGCGTTGAAGATACTGTGTGGTTTTTAATTTGCTTGCTGGATGAGATAGCCGTACAAGAACTAGCTGTCTGAGAAGATTGCTCTTTACTTGGTCAAGGAATGTATTCGACCAGGCAAAAGATTAATGCCTTTTATTGTTATGCTATTGATGCTTTGTTTTACCGCATCTTTGAATGATTGGTCTGCGAAATTAATTGTTTGTTGGCCTCTGTAGTGTTGGATGAAGTTATGCCCCTCTTCAAATAATCGCTTAATTTCAGTTGGATCTTTAGAGCTGCCAATGGTTTTTACCAATCGGTATTTACCAGTACTCTTATCTACGACCTGAACACTGATGACTCCACTTTTATTTTTCTTTTTTCGGACAAACATGGTGTAAAAGCAGCCCCTGGGACACCCAAATTTACACCTAAAAATACATTAAAAAATTGATTTAATGAAAGTTAAGTTTTTTATGTGGAAAAAAGTGCGGAACTCAGGAGT
>CAZARW010000104.1:0-7129 GCA_964487645.1 uncultured Prolixibacteraceae bacterium | reverse complement strand
CCGCGACCCCGACCTTGGCAAGGTCGTGCTCTACCAACTGAGCTATTCTCGCTTATATGAATGAACATACTGCTTTTAAGCGGATGCAAATATAAAATATTTTTCTATACCCAAAAAATGTATGCCCCGAATTAATGAGTTTTTTTGTCTTTTTAATGATTAGGCTTTGTGTTGATTTGTATTTGGAGCAAAACGATAATGCTGTTATTATTTGACATACAGACACATACACGCAAAGGCACTTGTGTTGGTCATTTTTGTGTAGTGTATAATATTTGCATTATTATTATTGATGTTTTTTGAATGAGAAGGAATTATCAGCCAATTTGAAAATCTAAAATTTATACCTTACCCGTTTTCCTGAGTAAACAAATTGTTCAACAATTTCAGTTATTTTATCATCGTCAGGTTTATCTTCTTTGGCAATGTATGGAGTATATATTATTTTGATTTTCATTTCTTCGTTCATGCCAGTAAAACTTCCATCAATCGAATTTATAGTTAACATTTTTTTCTTTTCGGAATATTCAATTGGGATAATAGCTTTTTGTCCGTCGAGATATTGCATGCCATCGCCTTGATCGTTGTACAGTTGATATTCAAAGTCGCTTCCACCAAAAACACGAAGTACAATAGTATTCAGTTTCGATTTGTCTTCGTTATTTTCAATAAAAAGCGGTATTGCAGAGCCTGCCTTTGCAAATACAGGAGTTGTATTCAGCTCGGGCTTAATTTGAATTTTTTGGCCACCGCTATAGCTTTCTCCTGTGTGGTAATTAAACCAGTTGCTTTCTTTGGGTAGGTATATTTCATGCTTTTGTTGGTTAGGTTTTACAATCGGGCTTATCATTAACGATGGGCCAAACATGTATTGATTTTTAACATCGGCAACATCTTTATCGTTTGTGAAATCGAACATAAGTGAGCGTACAATGTTGGTGTTTTGATAGTATGATTTTGCAGCAGCAGAGTATATATAAGGCAGCAGCATGTATCTAAAATCGATTGCCTGAGCAATAGCTTTTGTGTAGATGTTGCTCGAGTCGAGCATCCAATCCGAATCGATTGATGCACTTTGAAATACAGGTGCAAATGCTGCAAATTGATACCAGCGTACCATAAGTTCGTGATAATTGTTGCTGGTTTTTTCTGAAATATTGATCGATCCTCCGGGAATAACACTCCAGTGTGCCTGCCCTGTTAGCGATGCCGAAATTCCGGCACTTACCTGGCCTTCGAGCCCTGCCCAGGTGCAAGGAGTTTGAGCTGCTATAGAATAGGTTGAATGTTTCTGAATTCCGGGTAAATTAATGTAGGTAGGAATTATTTTTCGGGTTTTGGCTGCATGGTCAATTGTTTCGTAATTTTTTTGCAACTGGCGGTATGCATAACTGTTTTTATTGTATTGGTTTGCTTCGTTATACAAATCGTATTCGCTTTTGATAAACGAAACATCAGGGAACGAATTGTCCGTTTTTAATCCGGTATTATTGAGTGCATTAATTGTGTTTTCAACTTCGGAATCCGATTTGTAAGCAGCCGGAAAAACAAAATGAGTATATGCCCATTTTGGGAGCAAATATGCTGTGCCCGATATTTTACGAATTTCGTCCATTATATGATACCAGTCTTTGCCCGATATAAAAAAGTAGCTAATTTCGGGGGTTGATTCTGATTGTAAAGTCAGGCCTGCAGGTGTATCTTCAAATGTTGTTTTTGAGTAGATATCCCATATAAGGGCGTATCCTTTATCCGAAAAATAAATATGGCTTGCCACCGAGTTTTTATCTTGTATGAGTTCAAATTTTTTCCCTCTTAAATTGTACGTGATCATTTCGGGTTGTTGAATCATTCCGTACACATGTTCGTTTCGAGGCATAAATATACTTTGTGATACAGTATACAGATTTTCGGATTGTGAGGCTTCAAAACTTCTATCCGACTCAACCAACATCCGGCGACCTTTGCGATCCATTAGCCTGACTAAACCATTTTCGGCAATGCTTAAATACAGTTTGTCTGTAATAATTTCGATATCGTTTTGTGCATATGCTGTTTTAAATTTTACCTCTTCCGTTGGTCTGTCGATAAGAGAATATTCTTGTGAAGCAAACTCGTCGTTCATTGTTGAAACAATGCGAACAATGCTTTCGGTCCACATTTCTACTTTAAGGTATTTTGACTTTACACCGTAACCTTCAAGATCAATTATTACATCGTTGCCTTTTACTTTAAAGTCCGATTTTGCAAACAATGTGCTTGAAAATACTATAAAAACCAGAGTAAGCAGAGTGTATTTCATAATTTGTTTTTCTTTAAAATTCCCCAATTGTATAAATAGCCTGTGAACAAATATCGTACAATAAATTGTTTTATGCACAAAAAAATAAAAAATGAAGCATGAAGCATTTTTATCTTTTGGAATAATTATACCAAATTAAATGTTTTTTTTTTAGATTGAAAAATTCATTTATTCGTGATTGCTAAAATGGCTTTTATCTCAGCAATTATTTTTTAAAGACAAAAAATACTGCCAATATCAATAAGAAAAATGCAACAAGGTGGTTCCATTTTAACGATTCGGTTTTAAATACCACAAGTGTAAACAGAGTAAAGATGACCAGGGTTATAACTTCCTGTATTACTTTTAGTTGCAGAAGCGTAAACGGACCTCCGTTTCCTTTAAAACCAATTCGGTTAGCCGGCACCTGAAAAAAATATTCGAACAATGCCAGCCCCCAGCTAATGAGAATAATTGCCAACAGGGGGAGTGTCGAAAACCATTTCAGATCTTTAAACTTAAGATGACCGTACCATGCCAAAGTCATAAATGTATTGGCTATAACAAGGAGCCCAACGGACAACAGTGATTTCATTTGCGATTATATTAATGTTATTACAGGGAGTTTAGGCCGGCATAGTATATCCGAGATATATGGATCGATTTAAATGTTAATTATTTAAAAAGAATTGTTAATGAAGGCTATAGTTTTTCAAGTATTTCTATCAGCCGTTTTTTACGACGTAACGATACCGGAATTTCTTTGCCGTTTTTCATAATCAAAAAACCTCCATCGCTTTTATCGAGTTTAGTAATATATTGCAAGTTGGCTAAATAGGAGTGGTGTGGCCTGAAGAAACCATATTCAGAAAGCATTTCTTCGTATTCTTTCATTACTTTCGACACCATAATTTTTGAGTTGTCGTTAAGATAAAACGTTGTGTAATTGCTTTCGCTGCGGCAAAATATTATGTCGCTCACATCAACTACATTAATTGCCTCGGTGGTTTTTAAAACAATACGTCGGCTTTGTGTTTTTTTTTCGTAATAATTAAAAAATGTTTCAACCTGCTGAGGCAGTTTAGAGTGGTCAATAGTTTTGATTGCCCGGCTTATTGCCTCACAAAATTCTTTTTCGTCAATTGGTTTTAATATGTAATCAATAGCACTAAACTTTATTGCTTTTATAGCAAACTCGTTATATGCAGTAACAAAAATCAGAGCATAATTGTATTTTTCGATTTTCTGAATAATGTTAAACCCTGTGCCATCGGTAAGCCGTATGTCGAGTATTAAGAGTTGGGGTTTTGTTTTATTAATAAACTCAACAGCATCGGATACTGTGCCAAAACAGCCAGTAACCTCAACGTCATCAAAGTTGTTTTCGATAATTGTTTTGTTTAAATCTCTGATTGCAGGTTCGTCGTCAACTATTACAGTACTAATCATTTGGTTCTATATGTGGAAAATCAATAGTTACAATTGTTCCGGTTCTGTTTATTTGTTTATTGCACAAATCTTCGATGACGAAATTAACTGTTTTTTTGTATTTATTTTCAATTAATTTGATTCTCTTTTTAAAAATATCGAGGCCCATTGATTTGTTGTGCATTTTTGTGTTTTGTATCTTCGATTGCATGATTCCGCAGCCGTTATCTTCAATAGAAATTCTTACATATTTTTCGAAATCACGAACTTTAACAGTTAAAAGTCCTTTGTTGCTTTTGAGGTTTTTGAACCCGTGATGAATCGAATTTTCGACAAAAGGTTGCAACATAGTTGGTAAAACATATATAAAATCAACCTCTACACCCGGGTCAACATCAATTGCAAAATCAAAACTGCTGCCCAGTCTCATTTGTTCAATTTCGAGATAGTTATTCAAGGTTTGAAGTTCTTCATCGAGAGTTATGAGTTCTTTTTTTGAATTTTTTAATATTGAGCGTGTAAGTTTCGAAAAACTGCCTAAATATCCTGCAGCTTTTTGTGATTCGTTTTTGTATAAAAAACTTTGAATTGATGTTAGTGCATTAAATAGAAAGTGTGGATTCATTAACGATCTGAAAAGGCTTGTTTCTAATTCAATTCGCTGTTTGTCGGTTTTGCGTTTGTGTAATATGTACAATACACTGCCAACCAAAAAAGCAATTGCAGCAATAAGTATAACCATTATGTTTTGCTGTGCCCGCGATTTGTTTTCGATTGTTAACAGTTCAATTTTCTGCTCTTTTTTATCGGCTTCGTAAAGTATTTGCAGTTCGTTTAAATAATTCGAATTTTTAACATTAATAATGCTGTCGTTATATTGAACTGCTTTTTTATGAAGGAACAATGCGTTTTTGAAATTCCCTGTAGCCTCGTAATATTCCGACAGTTTTCGATACGAGTCTTGCAATAAATTATACGATTGAATGTTTTCGGCAATCGACTGGTACATCAAGAGTTCGGGAATTGCTTTGTCGAATTGTTTTGTTCGCAAATAGGTTTTGCCAACATTTGCATGGGCTTGCGCTATGTAGTAATTGTCGTTTGTTTTTTTTGCATAATGCATCGATCGTTTATAACTTTTTAGTGCATTATTTATATTGTTTTCCTTAAAATGAATATCGCCAATGCTGCTATAACAAATTGCACGTCCAAGGTCAGAGTCGATAATGTTGTTGTATTGCAGCGATTTTTCGTAGTGTGTTTTTGCGGTTTGCAGTTGCCCCATGGCCTCATATGCATAACCAATATTCTGGTAATTAATTGCAATGCCAAGATTGTTGTTGGAGTTTTGTTCCATAAGCAATGTTTCCGAAAAAACTTTCAGAGCTTGTTCGGGCTGATTTAGTACCAGGTTAATGTTTCCGATACTGTTTAGTGCAATGCAAATACTGCGACGAGCAACTTGTGAATTGCTTTTATAGTTTTCGGCCCACGACAGTGCCTGCATATGATAGTCTAACGCTATACGGGGTTGGTCAAGTCTTCGGTATACTACTCCAAGGTTGTTCAGAGCATACAATATTGTCAGCGTATCGTTTTGAGCAAGATCAAAAGCTTCTTTATGCAATTCGATAGCTTTAGTGTATTTTGCTATATCACGCATAAGTACTCCCAGCATATTTTTACCTTGAGCTAAGCCCTTGGTGTATTCCAGGCGTTCCGATTCGCTTATTAAATGCCTGAGTACTATCTCGCGCTGCTCTTTGTCGCGAACATATTCGTAGTTGTCGAAATTTGCAATTATTGTATCAATTTGAGAAACACTAAGCTCCTTTTTTGTAAGCAGTTCGTTTACATTTATGTGAGTATTGTTGGCTTGTTGCGCATATGCTTTATAGTGAATCATACCCAAAGCAATCATTATTAGAATTGTGATTATTTTGAGACAATGTATCGGTTTGTATGGTATGTTTACGGCATGCTGCATTGTGTTTTCAATACTTTAAATGTGTTATTCCCGGGTAAAGAATATTTTGTGCGTAAATTAATTCTTTTTGATTACGGTATAAAAATATGCAATGAATATTTTTATAAAAGTAAAAACAGGCTGCCGGAATAACGACAGCCTGTTATATGATTATAATTTTTTCCATCTAAAACTTAAAGGCAATACCTGCAGTGATATAGGAAACTCCATAGCCTACTTCAGCAAAAAGCGATAAACTTTCGTTAAATAAATAACGGCCTCCAAGGAAAAACCCCGGAGATAGATTTATGTAGTTTGCCCAATACCGATATGTATGATACGAAAATCCCATTCCAATACCTGCATATGTGTCGAGTTTGTCAATTATTGGATAGTGAAACGTTCCGCGGGCGCCCGCTTTAATAACCATTCCTCCATCCCAATAAAAACCCAGTCCTGCGTAAGGGCCAACTCCAATCGAACCCAAATCACCAATGCCATCAGCAATACAATAATCAAGTGATAACGATCCTACAGGATAGCTGTCTAATCCAAGTCCAACGTTGATTATTTTGTCGTTTTTAACAAATAGTGGTTCTTGTGCATTTGTAAATGCTGCAAAGAATAAAATGAATGCAATAACAATAAATTTTTTCATAACAGATAATGTTTAGTTTCTTTTGCTTGTAAATAAATTATATTTTAAACGAAGCTTTAAAAGCCTCGTCAAGTTAAAACAATATGTACAAACAAAAGTACTGAACACGTATAAAAAAAGTGTAGCAAATACAAAAGTGTATGAAATGATCGATTAAATGGTTTGTTTATCGGAATAATTGAAATAATTGCTAAAGCAATTTTATGCAAACTCCCATTCTAAAATAAGCCTCTCCGGTGCCAATTTCGGCAAAAGCATCAAAATTTTTACTTATCGGATAATTGCCTCCCAGAATGATAGCCGGTGTAATTCCGGTTTTGTTTTGATAAAAGCTCGAATTTTTATGTCGAACTCCAATTCCCACACCTGCATAGCTGTCGAGATTGTAAAAAAGCGGATAGTGCAATGTTGCCAAACATCCTAGACTTATGTGGCTGTGTGTTGAACTAACTCCCAACCCAAAATACGGGCTAACTCCTAAGGTTCCATAATCAAATACTTCGTCAACTAATCCAAAATCGGCCGATACCTGTATTACCGGATAATGCCTGTAGCCAACACCAATATTAATGTGTTTGTCGCCTTGTAAAAATAAAGGATCTTGTGACTTCGCGGTGATTGAGAGAAAAAGGAGAGTTGCTGCTAGTAAATAATTTTTCATCATTGTTTAAAATTGCAAATAAAAAAAACTCTCATTTGGGGCAGCAAAAATACCGAAACATTTTTAAATAATATAGGCAAAAAACTATTTATCTGTAAATAAATATCCTCCCTCGTTGAGTTTTTATATATTTGT
>CAZARW010000103.1:0-7170 GCA_964487645.1 uncultured Prolixibacteraceae bacterium | reverse complement strand
CCAATCCCGACGACGATTCATCGGTAATTCACGAGCTCGATATGCAACTTTATCGCCAGTACAAAGAAGATGGAACCATTGCTGCCGGAATGATTCCTAAACTTGATAATGCTTTCAGAGCTTTAGGCAATGGAGTGAAAAGTGTTGTAATTACCAATGCCACAAACCTGACTAAATCGTCGGTAAAACGCACGGTAGTGCATTTTTAATATTTAAGAAAACCTCACAGCGTTTTGTCTGATAAATAAGGTTTATGAGATAAAAAAAGCCCGGGATTTTTTTTACCGGGTTTTTTCAATTTTATAACTGTGCTTACTCTTAGTTCCGGTTTCCCCAAACTTTTGCTTTCGGTAAAATTTTCATCAGGCAACAATCATCGCCCATTTTAATGCTTTTGAGTAGCTCAACATCTTATCAATTTAAAAATTGTTCTCAAAACAAAAGTTTTTGATTTGAAATATAAAGATATAAAATAGATGTTTTGGTCAAAAACGAAATTTGAAATTGAGATGAATTGGTTGAGCTCTAAGGCTGATAGGCTTCCTTAAAACATTATGACTTCGAAAATAATATTAATGTACAAATTTGATCAAAATGATATTTTTACTTTGTGATGCAATATTTATATTAATACCTTGATGGTTGTTTCAAAGAGCAGTACGGTATTATTCACTGCAATTTGAATTGTCTTGCTTGTTCAATGTTTTGAACAACAACGTTAAAGCTATTCTTTTGTATATTACGGATAATATGAAAAATTGATATTGGTTTAACCATACTTCCCAAATGTTTTTGTTTATTTTAGACTTAAAATCCTCCTTTTTTGGCAACAGACCAAATATAGGCCTGACAATTAAATCGGAGTTCAATACTATTGTGCTTAGAGTTTGTATGCCTTAAACTGTTGTATTGCTGCGAAATGCATTGGCCATTTTTTTTTAAGTCTACGGTTTGAACTGTACAGAGTGCGAAAACAAACATTGCAATAAGGTTTAATCTTGATAGATTTACTTTTCCCTTAAAATGGCTATCCTAAATTGAAATGAATTCACTATTTTTACTTTCGACGTTGATATTCTCCATTAGAAAAATGAGTGGTTTTATTCTTTTAACGAACTGAATATGCATGCATTAACCAAATGTATTGAAGCTTATTTTGCACATATTCAGAGTTTTGCTTTTTTCTGTGGAAAAAATCGATTGGTTAAAATTTAACAACGGTTGGTAATAAACAGTTTTAACCCACCCAAAAAAGCATATAAAAAATACTGAAAACCCCATCATCTTAGACTATATGAACAATAAAACAATTGTAAATAATTTGCTGATTATTGTAAGCATAATTTGCTTTAACCCATTATTTCAAACTACAGTAACAGCACAGGAAAGACCTTATCAGGCATACCAGGTTGATAAAAACAATACCGGTTGGCGGGTGTTGCCGGTTCGAAGCCGGCAGGAATATGAGGCAGGCCTTACAGGTGGCGGATCGCTGCAAATTATGCATGGTATGGTTCGCAGCAAATCGAACCCCGATATCATTTATGCAATTCAGGATGTAGCAGGGGTTTGGCGAAGTTGCGATGGCGGCCAATCCTGGATTAAACCACGAGCCCAGGGCCTTGTTGCTTATTATGGTCAAAGTATTGCTGTTGACCCGGTTAGTCCGGCCAGAGTAATAGTGAGTTCATATCACCCCTGGGATGGCCAGTTAAAACACGGAATGAATGAATATGCCGGCATTTACATTAGCGAAGATTATGGCGAAACATTCAAGCTGGTTTTGCAAAAACCCGATTTTGGCTTTCAATGGAGTCTTCACCGGGGATGCAACGAAAATATAGCTTATGCACCCTCACTGGTTGATGAAAACGGAGCTGCCGTTTGGTATGCGGCATTTCACGGAAAAGGCTTATACCAATCTGCCGATTATGGAAACTCCTGGGAATTAAAAAACGAATTGTCGGAACACGAAATTATTTACGAAATAGAAGTTCACCCAACCTGGCCCGATTCGATTTACCTGGCATGTGGCAAAGGGTTGTATGTAAGCGACGATGCAGGCAGTACTTTTTCGAAAATTACGACCCTGCCGGATACGATAGGTACCGATGTTTATGACCAATATATGTCGAATGGACCATTTAACCCCGGGGTAGCTTCAATTGAAATCGATCCCCGAAAACCCTGGCAATATTGGTTAACGCGGGTGCTTCAGTACGATACAAACCCCAGTGAAAACGGCATTAGTTCCCGAAAATACGGAATCGGGCTTTATAAAACGAACAATGCCGGGGCTTCTTTCGAAAAAGTGGATTATACTACACGAACCGGAGCAGAAGCCCAAGCATTTAAAATATACCAATCGCCGGCTTTTCCTGACACATTAATTTTAACCACCGGTGTTTATCATTACTATTCGTATAACAATGGTGATACATGGAACCATACAATATTAAAAGGAGGCAGGGCTCCGGGCCTTATGCGCAACAAATATGCAAAAATTGGAGGAATGAATGCTGTAGCATGTTTCTCCGAAAAAGATAAAAACAATGTTGCATTTCATGCCCAGGCAACTTTTTTCGTTTCGACCGATGCAGGTGTGAATGCTTACGAAACAAATGATTTTTTTACCGGTATTGCATGGGCTAACTTTAATAGCGGTATTGCATTCGACCCAAATAATAATGACCGGTTTGCATTGTTTGTTTGCGATGTTGGTTTTATGATGACTGAAAATGGCGGAGAGTATTTTTCGCCTTCGGGTGAACCTGTACGGGAAGTTTTTTCAAAATACGGAGTAAACACATCATACCAGGGAATGACTTCTGGCACGTTTAGTATCGATGCCGAATCCGATATCATTATTAGTACCATTGGGCAATACTCAAAAAGCTGGATTGTAAAAAGCAACGATTTAGGACAAAGCTGGCAAATGTACGATGATTATCTATATGCATCAGAAACGCATGATGGACATGAGCTTTTGGCATGGCATCCCACCAACGAACAAATTGTTTATTCATCGGAGTATGCATCCTACAATGGAGGAACTACTTTTGAAGTTTACCCCTCGGCCACACGTAATGCAACCACTACCGATAAAGTAACTGCACTCGATTTTTGCTATCATAAGCCCGATGTTTTATACGGAATAGCCGGAAACCGTATTTATCGATCAAACGATACCGGAAAAAGCTGGGAATTATATTTCGATGTAATAGGTGAATCGGATTTAACGCCAATTGATTCAAAACCTGTATTTGCAGTGGATGACTTTGATCCCGACATTATTTACTTTGCCGGGAAAAACGGAGATCTGGGAAAATTCGATGGTGAAACAGTAACCTGGGAAACAGGTGTAATACAATTAACGAACCCACAAGTGGAAGGTAACCTGGTTTTTGGTATTGCAGCCGACCCTACAAACGAAGGGGTTATATATGCCATGACAGCTTTCCCGGGGACCAGTTGTGTTTTCCGTTCCGAAAACAGGGGTGAAACCTGGGAAGATATTACAGGTGTTTTCCCTAATTGTGGTTTTTTATCGAGTAGTATTGTTGTTAACCCACACACAGGGCAATTATTTAAAGGTGGGCCATTCGGCACGTGGATTTATACCCCTGAAGATAACACTTCGGTTAGAAACACTAAGATAAACAACAACTTAATTTCATGCGAAAATCCATTAGTCCCCGGAAAACATATTAATTACCATTTAGAAAAGCCCGGATTTGTAGAATTAAAAGTATATGATTTAAGCGGATTGCTGGTAACCAGTTTTGTGAATAATTCACAATTGCCAGGCCATAACAAATATTCATATAGCAAAACGATTATAAAAGATGGGGTATACATTATTGTGCTTGTAGTTGATGGTACTAATATGGGCAGCTGCAAGGCAATTGTTATTAAATAATATTTGAGTTACAATTAATTTGTAAAAAAGGGAAGCTTGGTCAGAAACTCAGACAATCACCGATGAGAACCGATTAAACACACGTTGCACTTTGTTAAACGAGTAATCGCAGGGGGCTGTCTGCTTTAATCGGGTAGAGGCGGGTGTTTTTTTAATTATTGATGCAATATTTATATTAATGCCTTATTTGTAGTTTCAAAGAGCAGTACGATAGTATTTTTTGCTGCTTAATGCCGGTTTTTCGTCAACTTGATCTTTTTATTTATCGTCTTATACTCATGGTTACTGCATTTATCTTCCAATTTGCTTTTTAAGCATTTTTAACTATTTTTATCGCAGGTTAATACAAAACACTGGTTTTTTCTTTTTAAGCATTTACAACAGAACCAAAAAAATATGAAATTATTTAAAGCCCCCCTTTGGGCCATTTTAGCCCTTTTACTGTGCCTCAACTCCAATGCACAAGATATTATTTACACCATTAGTGGAGAAATCAACAGTCAGAAAACACCGCTCGATTCCATCGCCCTTGAAAACCTGAGCAAACAAACCCATCTGGGTTTTGGCAGTTTGCCTGTAAGCGACGATTACCGCATAAATCTTAGCCGCGACGAATATTGGGGCTCCACATCGGTAAGCGATTTACAAAACGAGCAAGGGCTGCAACTGGTAAAAAATCTGCCCGGCATAATGGCTGTGGTCTACAGAGGGCAAACGTCAGTAAGTGCCAACATAAGCCTGCACAACGCTAACGGACAGCGCCTGGCCTTAAAAGAAAACCAGGTACTTGAAAACGGAAGCCTTGTAGAGGCAGAAATAGGCAATGCAGGTATTTATTTTCTTACTATATCAACACCCATTGAAACCCGCAGCTTTAAGGCCACCGGCCTGTTGGCAGCTGGCAAAATGAACATAGCCATGCAAAGCGGCGCACCCATACCACTAAAAAGCGGGCAAGTATACACCCTTGCCGGTACCGGCACCGAAAAAGGCGACAACGTAAGGGTCTCGGTTTTTAAGTTAGGCTATGTGGCCCAACCCCTTGAGCTTACCGTTAACGGCAACGAAACCCTTGTTTTCCCGCTCGAAACACAAACCCCGCCCGAGGTTGAAACCCTCGAAGCAACAAACATACTCAGCAGCTCGGCCACCTTAAACGGCAACGTGGTATCCGAAGGAAACAGCTCCATTAGCGAGCGCGGCTTTTACTGGAGTACCACTAACGAGAACCCGGGAGAGGCCGATAGTATTTTAATAGTTGAAGGCACAACGGGCAGTTTTAGTGCAGAGCTAAGCGGGCTAGAATTAAACACCAGCTACTATGTGCGTGCTTTTGTTATTAACGAAATTGGGACAAGCTATGGTGAAGCTAAAAATTTTGTAACAAACGCCATTCTGCCAACAGTTACAACAGTAGCTATTACTAATATTACCCAAACCACAGCAACAATCGGTGGCAACGTTACTTCCGATGGAGGGGCAGACGTTACAGAGCGAGGCATTTGCTGGAACACCACCGGCAACCCAACTATTTCCGATAACAAAACAAGCAACGGCACCGGAACAGGTAGCTGGGTGAGTGAGCTTGTCGAACTCCAGCCCAACACCACTTACTATGTACGTGCTTATGCTACCAATAGCCAGGGCACTGCTTATGGTGAGCAAATAAGCTTTACAACCACAACTGCTATAACGGTTCCTACCGTAACCACGGCTTCTATCAGCAACATCACCCAAACCACCGCTACCAGTGGTGGAAACATTACTTCCGATGGCGGGGCAACCGTTACCGCCCGTGGCGTTTGCTGGAACAGCACAGGTAACCCAACAATTGCCAACAACAAAACAACAAACGGCACAGGTACAGGAACATTTACTTCGAGCTTAACAGGGCTTGAGGCTAACACCACCTACTACGTACGCGCCTATGCTACCAATAGCAAGGGAACTTCTTATGGGCAAACAGTAGAGTTTAACACCAATGTTATCGAATGGCAAAGAGACACCAAGACTGCTGTGGTAGATGTGTACAATCCCGCCACCGGAAAAACTTGGATGGACCGTAACTTGGGTGCCAGCCGCGCCGCCACAAGCAGTGCCGATGCCAATGCCTACGGCGACCTCTACCAATGGGGCCGTGCTGCCGATGGCCACCAAAAACGGAACTCAGCTACGACCTCAACCCTTTACAACAGCGATACCCCGGGGCATGGGAACTTTATTTTAGCTCCAAATAGTCCTTACGACTGGCGCAGTCCGCAAAACACCAACCTTTGGCAAGGCGTAAATGGCACCAACAACCCCTGCCCAAACGGTTATCGTTTGCCTACCGATGCTGAATGGAATACCGAACGCCTAAGCTGGAGCAGTAACAACCCAGCCGGAGCCTTTGCCTCTCCGCTCAAATTGCCAGTGGCAGGCGGCCGCAGCGACTTCCATGGTTCGCTTTACGACATTGGTTCAGAAGGTTACTATTGGTCGAGTACTGTATTGGTTTCCATGTCGTTGAGACTGAGGTTCAGAAGTAGTAGCGCCTTCATGAGCAACGACAACCGGGCGAAAGGGTACTCTGTGCGTTGCATTAAGGATGAATCTGGTACAACAGCTTCACTACCAACGGTTACTACAATAGCAAACTTAACTTATATAACCCAAACATCAGCTGTCGGTGGTGGCAATGTTATTGACGTTGGTGGGGCAAGTGTTACCGCCCGAGGAGTTTGCTGGAATACCACCGGCAACCCATCTTTTGCCGATAACAAAACCACCAACAGTAGTGGTTTCGGAGTTTTTTCTAGTAGTTTAACTGGGCTTACGGCAAATACTACCTACTTTGTGCGTGCCTATGCCACTAATAGCAAGGGCACAGCTTATGGAGAGCAAGTCATATTTAAAACACTTAATGAAGGTGAGGAATTTTGGCAAAGAGACACCGTTACAACAGTAGTTGAAGATACCAGCCCCACCACCGGCAGAACATGGATGGATCGCAACCTTGGTGCCAGCCGTGCCCCTATGTGGAGCACCGACTCCGAAGCTAATGGCGACCGCTACCAGTGGGGCCGTGCTGCCGATGGCCACCAAAAACGGAACTCCTCTACTACCTCAACCCTTAGCAGCAGCGATATCCCCGGGCAAGGTGATTTTATAATTGGCAGTTCCGACTGGCGCAGCCCGCAAAACACAAGTCTTTGGCAGGGTATTAACGGAATCAATAACCCCTGCCCAAGTGGCTACCGCTTGCCCACAAT
>CAZARW010000102.1:0-7272 GCA_964487645.1 uncultured Prolixibacteraceae bacterium | reverse complement strand
GCACATTTAATATCCCCACAGCCAGCGAAACCTGCAAGGCCAAGCCAACAAGCACCGTTTTCCATGGGAAGTTTTTTTTATTCAAACTAAAAATCCATCCTAAAAAAAGTAATGCCAAAATCCCTAGCAAACCACGCACAAAAGATAAAAAAGAGAAACCTCCTGAAATGGATTTATCAATGAGTATGTTTGAAGTATCGTTTTGAGAGCTTTGCTGCAAAGTATCCATTACATTAGCCGCTGATGCCATAACTGAGTCGGTTGCCACAGCAGGCTCCTGAGATGTAACAGTTATTGCCATCACAAAAAATAAAATAAACAGAGTTAAACGCTTCATTTAATTTTTTTTTTTAAAAAGACTATAAAAAACTACGTATTCGTTTTGATGAATTCAAAAAGAGTTTATTTAGCAGAAACAAAAAATTAATTGCCTTTTTCTTTACGATATTGAATTTCATCACGAATAATTGATGCCAGTTCGTAATTTTCTTCTCGTACAGCTTCCTGCAATTTTGTTTCAAGTTCTTCGAGGGTATTTTCCTTTATACCACCCTTGGTTCCCGATATATCTTGTTTCATTTCTTCTTCGGGAGTTGTTTCCGAAACTTCAATTACAATTCCAGCCTTAGCCAATATCGACTCGGTTGTATATATTGGACATTTAAAACGTAAGGCTAAAGCAACAGCATCAGACGTGCGCGAGTCAATAGCTATACGTGTACCATTTTGCTCACATACCAACTCCGAATAAAATATGCCCTCTTCGAGTTTATATATAATTACTTCGATAAGTTCGATAGTAAAAGCCTGTGCAATATTTTTAAACAAATCGTGGGTCAATGGGCGTGGAGGATGCAGGCCTTCTAACTGTATTGCAATTGATTGAGCTTCGACAGGACCAATAATTATTGGAATTCGTCTGTCTCCGTTTTCTTCGGATAAAACTAAGGCATAAGCTCCGGTTTGAGTTTGACTTACCGATAATCCCAATACATTTAGTTTAACTTTATTCATAGATAAATTTGTAATTGTTTTGCTAGAAAAACAAAGATAAAAATTGTTTCCGCTTTATGTAATTATTTTTTTAGGCAGAATTGATTTTTGCTACAAATACTCACACAACATATTGTGTAATAAAAGATAAAGAAGTCAATAAAAAAACAACAAAATTTTAATAGACAGAAAAGAATAAGCTGATATTTTTGTTGAATAATTTGGCAATCCATCAAAAATATATACTTTTGCAATCCGAAAGTTTTCGAGTTGGCCATATAAGTGAGAAACAATATATTCTCCGCCTTCCGGATGAAATTAATAAATTCAGATAAATGTACGCAATTATTGATTTTGGCGGCTCACAGTACAAAGTTGAAAAAGACAGCAAATTGTATGTGAATCGTTTGGAAACCCCCGAAGGGGAATCGTTTGATATTGAAAAAGTTCTTTTGGTTGATAACGATGGAAAAGTAAAAGTAGGTACTCCTTTAGTTAAAGGTGCTAAAGTAACAGCAAAAGTACTTGAGCATATGAAAGGCGACAAAGTAATTGTTTTCAAAAAGAAACGTCGTAAAGGGTACAAAGTTAAAAACGGACATCGTCAGTATTTAACTCAGATTCAAATTGAAGAAATAGTAGGATAATTTAAAAAATAATACCATGGCTCATAAAAAAGGTGTAGGTAGTTCAAAAAACGGACGCGAATCGGAAAGTAAACGATTAGGCGTAAAAATCTGGGGCGGACAATCTGTAAAAGCAGGAAATATTATCGTTCGTCAACGTGGCACTCAACACCATCCTGACAGCAATGTGGGTATGGGTAAAGACCACACCCTGTTTGCATTAATTGATGGTACTGTTGTTTTTCGCAAAAAACAAAAAAACAGATCATATGTTTCGGTAGCTCCTGTTGCCGAAGAAGAAGAAAAAGCAAACTAAATAGTTTACTCATGATAAAACAAAGAGGCTGTCCAATGGACAGCCTCTTTTGTTTATATGTATTTAACGCAACAAAAAAAATCGTTTTTATAAAATAATATATCCGGGGCGGTTAAAACAATGCAACCCTTAAACTAAAAATGTGTCATTTATAACTGTACTGTATCATGAAAACACATACTCTAAAGAGGAAAATTATTCCGGTTACTAAAAAACGTTTATTTAACCGGTGTTCCCAATTCCAATCCGCTCGCTGAATTCAGCGAGCGGATTTTTTATTTGTCTTTATTTTTTAACACATAATCTGCAGCAATTTGCAGCTCTCGGTACCAATCATCACCATATTTACGAATGAGTGGTTCTGCTAAAAACTTGTATAATGGCAGTTTTGCTTTAGCACCGCAAACACGAGCCGGCTTGCAAATATCGAGTTGTTGATAATTTACTGCATCAAAATCAGCATGTTGAGTTATACGTACCGGAAACAAATGACACGAAATAGGTTTTCGAAAACTGCTTTTACCTTCAAAATATGCACGTTCAATTGAACATTTGGTTATTCCATTTTCATCGATATATGTATAAACACACTCGCGATTCTGATACAAAGGAGTTACAAGGTCGCCATCTGAATCGATTACCGAAAAACCAACACCGGCTATAACCTCCTGATACTCCTTACGTAAATATTTTCGGAATGCATGATAACTATCTTCAATTAACTTTGCCTCACTTTCGGTGAGCGGTGCGCCCGAATCGCCATCGACACAACATATTCCTTTACACTTTTCGAGATCGCAACAAAATGTTTTTTCAATAAGATCGAGACTTATTATTGTATTGTCTATTTGAATCATTTTTATACATCATTTTTATTAATGGAGCAAAACTACACGTTCGTAAAATAAAAACAGCCATTCGTGTATTTTTTTTTACTGATTGGTTTTTTATTTTTTTATTTGATAAAAATTTGATCGACATGAGAAAGCCTGAGGTGATAGAGTATAAAAATCATAAAATCCTATATTTGAATTTTGAAAATTTACGTCGTCCCAATCACATAAAAAGCCTCGAAGAATTTGCTATGGATTATATAAATCAGCAAAAAATTAACTCGGTGCTTGTATTAACCAATGTGAGCAATATGTTTTTCAACAACGAGATACGCAACCATTTTATAAAAATATCAATAGCAAACTCTCCATATATAAAAGCCAGTGCAATTTATGGATTACAAGGGATATCGGAATATATGTTTAATGATTTCATAAATAAAACCGGCCGCAACATACAAGCCTTTAAAAGCCGCAAAGAAGGGCTTCAATATCTAATTTCATTCGACGAATAGATACATTTCATCGAATCCAGATACTTTTTATATTGCAAAATTCTTTGATTCCGTAATGCGACAATTCACGTCCAAACCCCGAATTTTTAATTCCTCCAAAAGGCAGGCGTGGATCTGATCGTACAAGGCCATTAACAAACACTGCTCCTGCCTCAATTTTACGGGCAATTTTCTCGCCTAGCAATATGTTTTCTGTCCATATTGAAGCACCTAAGCCATAAGGGCTTTGGTTTGCTAGCTTAACTGCTTCGTCGACATTATCAACAACTGTACAGGCAATAACCGGCCCAAAGGTTTCTTGATCAAAAACAGGCATCCCGGGAGTAACATCCGAAAGAATTACCGGATTGTAAAAGCAACTGTTGATGCGGGGTTTTTTGTCACCTGCTAATAATTTTGCGCCCATTTTTACCGATTGTTCAACCTGCTTATGTACTTGGTTAACAAAGGATTTTTTTGCAAGAGGAGCCAGCATTGTTTCGTATTTTAAAGGATCTCCTGCTGTATATTTTTCGAGTTGCATTTGCAATTGATCAAAAAACTTTTGAGCCACTTGTTTAACAACAATAAATCGTTTTGCAGCAATACAGGTTTGCCCGGTAGTAAGCATTCGGCTTTGCACCCCAACTTGTGCTGCAAGTTCAATATTCGCATCGTCGAGAACAATGCAGGGATCTGACCCTCCAAGTTCAAGTACTGCTTTTTTTAAATATTTACCGGCAGCAGCAGCAACCATTTTCCCTGCATTTTCGCTCCCGGTAAGTGTTACTGCTTTTACATATTTGTGTGCAATTACAGCTTCAACATCGCGAGCGGTTATAACCAATGTTGAGAATACATTTTGGGGGAAACCTGCATCAGCAAACACTTTTTCGATTGCTAAAGCACATCCCTGCACATTCGAAGCATGTTTTAACAATGCAGTATTGCCGGCCATAAGAGCCGGTGCTGCAAACCTAAAAACCTGCCAAAACGGATAATTCCATGGCATTACGGCCAATATTGGCCCCAGGGGTTCAAATACAGCCATACTTTTTTGTGCATCGGTATGTATCGTTTCATCGGTCAACATCGATTGTGTATGAGCAGCATAATACTCACACACTAAAGCACATTTTTCAATTTCCTATTCCGATTCCGATATTCGCTTCCCCATTTCACGCGTGATGAGTTTTGCCAAAAACGCTTTATTCTCTCTTAATTGTGAAGCAGCTTTAAACATTAATTTTTCACGTAACGAAAAAGAGCTTTCTTTCCAATTTTGCCATGCAGCATAATTTTTTGAAATAATCGTATTGGTTTTTTCGCCCGAAAATTCATCATACATATTAAGCAATTCACCGGTATATGGATTGATCGATTTCATCAGAAAAAAGATTTATTGTGTTTTAAAATTATTCTTTCTCATAAAAAAAGCTTTATCCGGGTTTAAACGAATAAAGCTTTATAATCATTTTAATCAGTCGTAATCGACCATGAGAACTTTATCCCGCTCACGCAAAAATTCAGATAAACGCTCAATTGGAGAACGAGTAATAGCTATACGCCCCGATCGGATAAACTGCATCACTTTAAATTCGTTCAATTCTTCGAAAAATGCCTGAGTTTCATCCTTGTGTCCGGTTTTTTCAATTACGGTATATTCCTGAGTTATTTCTAATATACGTGCATTATATTTGCGAACTAATGACTCAATTTGATTTCCCTCGGTAAGAGCTTCGGTTGAAACCTTATAAAGTGCAACTTCCTGAAAAATCATTTCATCGTTTGAATGGTAATAAGCCTTAAGAACTTCAACCTGTTTTTCGATTTGTTTAACAATTTTTTCGGCTTGCTCGGATGTTGAATTTATTACAATTGTAAACTTACTAATACCGGCAATTGCTGATTCAGATACAGTTAAACTTTCGATATTCACTTTACGCCGGGTAAAAATAATGGTAATGCGATTGAGCAAACCAATGTTATTTTCGGTAAAAGCTGATATAATATATTCTTGTTTCATAATATTCGGTTTTAAAAAATGAATTAATGAATAAAAAGAAAATGCTTATGCCTTATCGGGGTTTTCGAGTATAATTTCGGATACACCTGCCCCAGCCGGCACCATAGGAAACACATTGTCTTCTTTCTCAACAACAACTTCGAGCAAATAAGGCCCGGGAGTATCAAGCATTTCTTGTATTGCATCTTCGAGCTCAGCACCTTTTTCGACCTTTTTTGCCGGAATATCGAATGCCCCGGCTAAATGTACAAAGTTTGGATTTTTAAGTTCGGTAAACGAATACCGGCTTTCGAAAAACAGCTCCTGCCATTGGCGCACCATACCAAGGAAATTATTGTTCAGAATTACTGCCTTAACCGGTATTTTTTCCTGGGCAATTGTTCCAAGTTCCTGCATGGTCATTTGAAAACCACCATCGCCAATAAATGTAACAACAGTTCGGTCAGGAGCACCAATTTGAGCACCTACTGCTGCGGGCAAACCAAATCCCATAGTTCCTAAACCGCCCGAAGTCACCAAACTTCGTGTTTTGTTAAATTTTGAGTAGCGAGCAGCAATCATTTGTTGTTGACCAACATCGGTAACACATATTGCATTTCCCTGTGTTTTTTCAGAAACAATACGAACAACTTCGCCCATCGATATTTTTCCATTATTCCGATAAACATCGCGTTCAATTACTTTTTTGTATTCGATTTCGTAAAACTCATTAAACCGTGTAAGCCAATCCTTATGTTCGGTTTTATTAACCAGCGGAATAAGTTTTGTAAGAACACGTTTAGCATCGCCTAAAATCGGATATTTTGTATCGATAATCTTATTGATTTCGGCAGCATCAACTTCAATATGGATTACATCGGCCTGTTTGGCATATTTGGTAACATTTCCGGTAACACGGTCGTCAAAACGCATACCAACAGCAATAAGCAAGTCACATTCGTTTGTCAACATATTGGGTCCATAGTTTCCGTGCATACCAAGCATTCCCACATTTAAAGGATGGTTTGATGGCAAGGCCGAATTCCCCAATAGTGTCCATGCTGCCGGAATTCCGGTTTTTTCGAGAAAAGTTCTAAGCTCTTCTTCAGCCTGCGAAATAATAACTCCCTGCCCGATAAGCAGAAATGGTTTTTTTGCTTTGTTAATTGCAGCAGCTGCAGCATTTATTTGCTCAGAGTCAATTGCATGATATGGAATATAACTCCGTATTTGTGTACACTTTTTGTATTCAAAATCGGTCAATGCAAATTGTACATCTTTAGCCACATCAATTAAAACCGGCCCCGGCCTGCCGCTTTTTGCAATATAAAAAGCCTTAGCCATTACTGTCGGAATTTCGTCAACATTAGTAATTTGATAATTCCATTTAGTAACCGGCATACTCATTCCCACTATGTCGGATTCCTGAAATGCATCAGTTCCCAGCAAAGGTGAAGTTACCTGTCCGGTTACGCACACCAGCGGGTTTGAATCAATCATAGCATCAGCTATGCCAGTGAGTAAATTTGTTGCACCCGGCCCCGATGTTGCAAAACACACTCCCACTTTTCCGGTTACGCGTGAGTATCCTTGTGCTGCATGAGCGGCACCCTGCTCGTGTCTCGTTAATATATGGTTTAATTTATCCTGATGATCAAATAATGCATCGTAAATTGGCATGATTGCTCCACCCGGATATCCAAATATTGTATCTACACCTTCTTCTATTAATGAGCGGATCAAAGCTTGTGATCCTGTAATTTTTTCAGCCATAATAAAAAAGTATAATTCATTCTATTTAACTTGTTTTTATATTTCGCGGATAGCACCTTTGTCGGCCGACGACACCATGCTTGCATAAGCTCTTAGAGCTTTGCTTACCTGGCGGTTGCGATCAGGCGTAAACGCACTTTGTCCTTTTGCTTCCTCTTCGGTACGACGCTTTGTCATTTCGTCGTTACTTACCAAAACATTAATTTTACGAGCCGGGATATCAATTTCAACT
>CAZARW010000101.1:0-7473 GCA_964487645.1 uncultured Prolixibacteraceae bacterium | reverse complement strand
TTGTAGGAACATTATCAAAAGAGTATCCCGGTATAGCAAAAGGTTTTGGCGCAATGCATCAGGCTGTTGGAGAGGATGGAGCGCTTACAGTAAAACAAAAAGAGCTCATTGCTTTAGGAATTGCAATATCGATACGTTGCGAAGGATGTATTGCTTGCCATGTGCGCGACTCGCTAGCAAATGGAGCCACACAACAAGAAATTGTCGAAACCATTGGTGTTGCCGTGCTTATGGGCGGAGGTCCAAGCATTGTTTACGGCGATAAAGCCTATAAAGCAATGAAAGAAATGATGTAATTGTTAAATCAATTCAATACAAAGCTGTCTGCAAAGGCAGCTTTTTTTATGCAGCTTAGCCCACGGTAAGTATTAAAATGTAGCCCACCAAGTACAAAGTTCATTAAAAAAACACTTTGTGTACTTTGTGCCTTCGTGGGGTTTTTTTAATTATTTGTGAAGGCTATTAAGTTTGTTTATTATCCCACTAAGCCACTAATCTCACCAAGAAAAAAAACTTTGTGTTTTTTGTGTCTTTGTGGGCTGTGTTTTTCAACTATTTGTAAAGAATAATAAATTTGTTTATTATTCCACCAAGCCACTAAGCTCACCAAGAAAAAGCCTTTGTGTTCTTTGCGCCTTTGCGGGTTTAAAGTATAAATATTATATTGTGGGTAATAACTCTCAAAAAACAAACACATCATGACTGAAAATCAACTGGCAAAAATTGCCGTCGATATTGCCTACAGAATCCACACGACCCTTGGCCCAGGTTTACTCGAAAGTGTTTACGAATCTGCATTTGCTTATGAATTAACCAAGCGGGGTATTTCTTTTACCCGGCAGGAAGGCATTCCTGTTTATTACGAAGATGTAAAGCTTGATATTGGATTCAGGGCTGACATAATTATGGAAGATAAACTTTTAATTGAGCTAAAGTCGGTTAAAGACATCGAAAAAGTACACCATAAAACAGTACTAACCTACATGAGCCTCACCGGCATAAACCTGGCATTGCTTATAAACTTTAATGTAGCGCTAATTAAAGATGGTATTTATCGCAAAATTTTGGGTAGTATTGACGAATAATGTATACGAATGCCCACCAAGCCACTAAGCTCACTAAGAAAAGCCTTTGTGTACTTTGTGCCTTCGTGGGGTTTTTAATTATTTGTGAAGACTATTAAGTTTGTTTATTTTCCCACTAAGCCACTAATCTCACCAAGAAAAAAAACTTTGTGTTTTTTGTGTCTTTGTGGGCTGTGTTTTTCAACTATTTGTAAAGAATAATAAATTTGTTTATTATTCCACCAAGCCACTAAGCTCACTAAGAAAAGCCTTTGTGTACTTTGTGCCTTTGTGGGGTTTTCTATTTAAAATGTGTAATTTGCGGTTTATTATTCAGGATGATGAATTGACAATAGAGCTATGAGCCAACCCATTTATCTCGATTACAACGCAACCACCCCCATCGACTCCGAAGTAGCTGCCGAAATGAAACGGATTATCGATTCCGTTTTCGGAAATCCTTCGAGTGCCTATACTTTTGGCCATGTAGCCAAACAGGTTGTAGAAAATGCCCGCGCACAGGTCGCAGCATTAATCAATGCGCATCCCAACGAGATTGTTTTTACCTCGTGTGCCACCGAATCGAACAACCTGGCCATTCGTGGTGTCTTGAAGGCACAAAAGGGCAGGCACATCATCACCTCGGCCATTGAGCACCCGGCCGTAATCGAAGTGTGCCGCCACCTCGAAGTTGAAGGGTGCACCGTGAGCTACTTGCCTGTAAACTCCCACGGTATGGTCAGCCCCACCGATGTTGAAGCTGCCATACGCCCCGATACGGCTCTTATCAGCATTATGCACGCCAACAACGAAACCGGGAGCATTCAGCCTGTAAGTGAAATTGGGGCTATTGCCCGTAAGCACAACATTGTTTTTCATACTGACGCATCGCAGTCGGCCGGGAAGATTGCCATTGATGTAAATCGCACGGGGGTAGATTTGCTTACCCTGGCCGGACATAAAATATATGCGCCCAAGGGCATTGGTGCTTTGTATGTTCGCGAGGGTGTGAAAATCGAAAACATTTTATACGGTGCAGGGCAGGAGGGGGGACTGCGTCCGGGTACCGAAAACGTGGTGCACATTGCAGCCATGGGCAAGGCTTGTGAGGTAGCACTGCGCGATTTCGACAAAAATACCGACAACATGCGCCATACGCGCGGCCTTTTACTACAAGGGTTGAACAAGCTTTATCCCGGAAAAACTATCCTTCATGCCGACCTGGAGCAATGCCTGCCCAATACCCTTAGCTTGGCCATTAAGGGTCTCGATGCACATGCACTTACCACACAACTGGCCGATAAGGTGATGTTCTCAACCGGTTCGGCTTGTCATGCCGGGCAGCTAAACATATCGCCCGTGTTAAAAGCAATGGGGGTTGATGCTCAAACGGCAGCTTCAACCTTGCGCCTATCAACCGGAAAGCATACCATACACTATGAGATAAAAGCAGCTTTGAAATTTTTCGAAAAAACCATAGTTGATATGAAAATCGTTGATTATTCATGAATTAACGAACATAAATTGTCACATTTTAATTATATATTGGGGTCTGAAAAAAATAATAATATATAATGAGACCAGAACGCACTTTTGACCTCTTAGATCGGGGAATTAAGCAATTTGGCAATGCCGATGCTTTAGCAGAAAAAATTAACGGTAAATGGGTAAAGTACTCCTTTGATGAATATTATAATTTGTCGCGTTATTTTGCCTTGGGCTTAATTGAAATGGGGTTTATCAAAAACGATAAAATTGCTACTATTACCAATAATTGTCCTCAGTGGAATTTTGTTGATATGGGGATGGCTATGGTTGGTGTAATACATGTTCCTGTCTATACTTCGTTGAATGCCGACGAATACAAATATGTTCTTGAGCATTCCGATTCAAAAATGGTTATTGTTGCCGATAAAAAGTTTTTTGAAAACATAAAGCCGGTATGTGATCAAATTCCTAAAATCGAACATGTTTTTACTTTTACTAAAACCGATGTTTCGAAACATTGGCTCGATGTGGTTGAAATGGGCAAAAATTGCAAACCCGAAACCGTTGAAAAGCTCGAAATAATTAAAACTGAAATTAAAGCCGACGATGCAGCTTCGTTGATTTATACCTCGGGAACAACAGGTACTTCGAAAGGTGTTTTGCTTTCGCACAAAAATTTGGTGAGCAATTTTTTGGCTGCCAACGATGTGTTCAGGCTCGGGCCCGATGATCGTTACCTCAACATTTTACCCCTTTGCCATGTTGGTGGAAGATTGGGTAATTACCAAACACAATACGCCGGTGCTTGTATTTATTACGCCGAAAACATGGGCACCATTGCTGCTAACCTGAAAGAAATTAAGGCTACCGGTTTTGATGCTGTTCCGCGTATTCTCGAGAAAGTTTACGACAATGTGATGGCCAAAGGACGGGGTTTGAAAGGTTTTAAAAAACGGTTGTTCTTTTGGGCGGTCGATTTGGGTTTGCGCTACGAACCCTTTGGCGCAAATGGTTTTTTGTACGAAATAAAACACAAAATTGCCGACAAACTCATTTTCAGCAAATGGCGCGAAGCTCTGGGCGGTTGTGTAAAATTGGTCGGTTGTGGTGGTGCAAGTTTGCAAACCCGTCTCGAACGAATTTTTTGGGCCGCCGGTATTAAGATTTTAAACATGTATGGCCTTACCGAAACATCGCCAATTATTACAATAAACCGGCAAGATAAAGGTATGTGCAAATTAGGTACTGTTGGCGCATTAATCGAAGGTGTTGAAGTAAAAATTGCCGACAATGGTGAAATACTCACACGAGGCAACAATCTTATGCTTTGTTATTACAAAGACGAAGCACTTACCCGCGAAGTTATCGACAGCCAAGGCTGGTTTCATACCGGTGATGTTGGTCATTGGCAACAAGGTAAATTTTTGTGTGTTACCGATCGTATTAAAGAAATATTTAAACTGTCAAACGGCAAGTTTGTGGCACCACAGCCTATCGAAAACAAACTTAAAGAGTCACCATTTATCGATCAGGTTATGGTGGTGGGTGAGCATCAGAAGTTTGCCAGCGCATTGTTAATTCCCGATTTTAAATACCTCAAGGAATGGTACCATAAGCAAAACAAACTGAACGGGCATAGTTTAACCGATCTCATTAACTTGCCCGAGGTTAAGCAGGTTTATAACAACGAGATTAGCCGCTTAAATAAATTGCTTTCGGAACCCGAGCGTATTACACGTTATCGCATTATTACCGATGAATGGTCACCAGCAACGGGTGAACTTTCGGCTAGTTTAAAACTTAAGCGTAAGGTTATTGAACAGAAGTATAGTGTATTGCTCGATGAAATTTATCGCCGTTAAAACCTTAATTACTACCAAAAAAAGCAAGTTAAAATGAAGATAGTTGCAGTAACCGGAAAAAAAAGTGCAAAGGCTTTTCACAAAGTTGCACGTATAATTTACAAAAACGATCCGGTATGGGTTTGTCCAATCGATAAAGAAATTGAAGCCATATTCGATCCCAAAAAGAACGTGTATTTCAATCATGGCGAAGCAATGCGTTGGTTGTTGTACAACGATGACGGGCAGCTGATTGGGCGTGTTGCTGCTTTTATTGATCATAAAATGGCACAAAAACAAGAACAGCCAACCGGCGGAATGGGGTTCTTTGAATGTATTAACAAACGCGAAGCAGCATTTATTCTTTTCGATACGGCACGCGATTGGCTCAAAAGCAAAGGCATGGAAGCTATGGACGGCCCTGTTAATTTTGGCGAAACCGATAAATACTGGGGCCTTTTGGTCGATGGTTTTACCCACCCGTCGTACGAAATACCTTATAATCATCCGTATTACCGAGAGCTTTTTGAAAAGTATGGTTTTCAAACTTATTATAAACAAGAAGGTTTTCACCTTGATATTACTAAACCTTTGCCGCCTAAATTCATGAAAATTGCCGAATGGGTATCAAAAAAGCCCGATTATACTTTCGAACATTTTGAATGGAAACAGGCCGACCGGTTTGCCAACGATTTTTGCGATGTGTTTAATCAGGCCTGGGCTTCGTTTAAAGAAAATTTTGAACCGCTCGAAGTGGCTTATATCAAAAAAACGCTCAATAAAGCAAAGGCTATCATCGATGAGGAATTTATTTGGTTTGCTTACAATAAAAACAAACCCATTGCCATATACTTTATGTATCCCGATGTAAACCAAATATTTAAAAAAATAAATGGTAAGCTCAATATTGTGGCAATGCTCAAATTTCTGTATTATAAAAATAAAAAAACCATGACTCGTGCCCGGGGGGTTTTGATGGGAGTTATTCCGCAATTTCAGGGGCTGGGAATTGAGTCGGCTTTTATTTACCATGTGTCAAAAGCCATGGAAAAACGTCCGCAATACACCGAAATTGAGTTCTCGTGGGTGGCCGATTTCAACCCTAAAATGCGAAAAATATTTATCGCCGTTGGTAGTGTGCCAGCAAAACATTACATCACCTATCGCTATTTATTCGATAGGAAAAAACCATTTAAACGTTATCCAATACCTGAATAGAATGAATTACGATACAATAATTATAGGAGCAGGCCTTGGAGGCCTCACTGCCGGTGCTAAACTGGCCAAAAGCGGCAAAAAAATATTGCTGATTGAACAACACGATCGTCCGGGTGGATGTGCCACAACCTTCAAGCGTAAAGACTTTACTTTCGAAGTTGGCTTGCACGAAATGGATGGGCCTCATGCCAAAGACCTCAAAGTGAGAATTTTTAAAGATCTAGGCCTCGATCAAAAAGTTACCCTGCTCGATGTACCCGAATTCTATCGTTTTGTGAACGAACGGTACGATGTGGTGGTTCCGCACAATCCCGAAGAGGCTCAAAACTTGCTTATTTCGCTTTTTCCTGATGATGAACAGGGCATTAAAACCTATTTTCACTATTTGCTTAATTACCGCAAAGTGTTGCCCGAACTGATCGAAAATCCGGGGAAAAGTCTGGGCGAATTTCTCGATGAGCACATAAAAAACGAAGATCTGAAACTCATATTGTTAGGCAATTTGGGCTATTTTCATGACGATCCGTATACCATTTCGCTCAATTATTATCTTGTTGCTCAGGGGAGTTATTACGGCGGAAAAGCCAGTTTTGTAAAGGGAGGTTCGCAAAAACTGTCCGATGCGCTGGTCGAAGTGATTGTAGAAAACGGAGGAACAGTGTTGCTGAACCATTTGGCTACCGATATCATTTTCGAAAACAATTTGCCTGTTGGCATTAACTATGAAAATGTAAAAGGAAAAACAAAGGAAAAATATCAAGCTTTTGCCTCTGAGGTAATTGTCAACGCATCAATCCCTCTGTTGGCCGACAAATTGTTGCCTCAGCAATATGGCAGTAAATTGGCCGAAAACATTGCTGACATTAAAATTGGTGCTTCGTTGCTTACCGTTTATTTTGGCTTCAAAACACCGTTAAAAGCAATTGGCAACAAACAGTATTCGGTGTTTTTGTTCGACCCGGGTATAAAAACTCAACGCGACATACTTGCCAACAACCATTCGGGATTCGATACCCGTGGTTTTACCCTGGTTGATTACAGTCAGGTTGATTCTGATTTAGCTCCCGAAGGGAAAAGCGTGGGTGCAGTGTGTTGTATCGATTATTTGTGCGATTGGGAAACCCTCGATCGAAAACGCTATTTGCAGAAAAAGGACGAAGTGGCCAAAGCTATAACAGCTCGTTGCGAAAAGTTAATACCGGGTTTTACCGAAGCACTCGAATACGTTGAAGTGGGTACCCCGTTAACGGTAAAACGTTACACGCTCAACCCCGAAGGGGCGGTGTATGGCTTTGCCCAAAACCCCGATAAATCGGCCGATTATTTGAAAGCTTTACCCGAAAACGTTTACATTGCCTCGGCATGGGGCAAGTTTGGTGGCGGTTTTTCGGGCTCGATTTACAGCGGATACATGACCGCTATGGACATCATTCGAAAGCGTTGAATGATTTGCCTTGTATGTGTATTTAACGAAAATTGATTTTTATGCGATAAGACCCCGGCCGGGGTCGAACCTTTTCTGTTACGTCATTTTCCTACAAACATGCAATCCCGCCGGGATTGTTTGACCGAAAATTAGATGAGACACCGTAATTTGAAAACAGGAGCTGTTTGGGCAATTGTTTCGGTTGAAATTGTAACAGCAAACTCCAAGAATAATGTTAAATCCGATGCGTATTTATGCAAAACGACTCTTTTTGCTTTTCAACCTTCCCTTTACTTGCCGCATGCTAAAAATACTCGACCTCTCGAGGCTTAGGTGGGCAAAAGATATTTAAGGATTTTACCCTTTAGAAAAGGGTGTTCCGTTTAGGTGCTGAACTTACCGTATGCGCTAAACGGACAACGGGTTTCTAACCCGT
>CAZARW010000100.1:0-7500 GCA_964487645.1 uncultured Prolixibacteraceae bacterium | reverse complement strand
AAGTGTTTTTGCGAGTGCTATCCCTTTATTTCACAAAACAAATATAAATGAAAAATTTAAAATTAGTGTTCGCAGTCCTATTGTTGTTTGGGATTGCAGTAGTTTTTAATTCTTGTTCGCAAGATGAAGCATTAAATCAAAGTTCAATGGGTGCGGAAACATCTGAGTATTCTAAAACTGTAACCATTGCAGATGCCAGTGGCTTGAATGAGATCGATTTAGCAATATCATCGAACGATGAATCTGTTTTAAACGGTTTTAATTCAGAAACTTTTGTTTTGAAGACTTTTCCTAATAAGGAAGACATGGATAATGAAAATTTAGCCCCTTCTTCAAAAGATGCAATTGCCGATAAAGATGTTGATTTAGATGAAGATATTAATTCTGACGTTGAATTAACTACCGAATTTAGTATCGTAAACAAAAGATTTCAGACAGATGCTAAAGCTTATCAAATTTCCATGCTTGATAGTGAAGATGATGATTCAAGAAGATCATGGCAATGTTATACCTTTACTGGTTCCGAAGACAATTGTGATGTGTTTAGGCACAGTTGGTTGCATCGTGTGTATTACAAATGGTCACACCAAAACAGTGATGATACCTGGACTGTTGATAAAAGCTCTTTTGCTTTTATTCCTGATGGTGAGGTTGGACACGCTAAAGCCAATTATTCAAAACAATTAAAGGTTTATGTTAAAGCGAGATATAGAAATACTTTTACCTATAATTTCTATTAAAATGAAAGAGTAATAAAATAATGATAGAATAAGTAGTGCCTGTCTATAAAGTCGGCATTTTTAAAGAGACTGTTCTATAAATGTATATAACAAGGCTTTATAAGCTTTTAAAAATGAGGAGTTTGCTTTTCGTAAATGACTGGTTTCAAAACGAGTATAACGCAGTTGTCTGACATTAGAGATAGACTAAAAGTAATGTCATCGCTACTCATTATTTATAAATAGCGATGACATTAATATTTTTTTAGTAATGTTAATAAGCACTAAGTCAACTCGTTTCAAATGTTTTAAATGTTATACAATGAAAAAATTCTATTTTATTTATTTGCTTTCACTTTTATTGTTAAGCTGCTCAAGGGAGCAAGTTGATATCGATATATTTCAAACGGTTGATACCAGTGAACGTGTTGTAATCGATGGCTTTGCTACAAGCTATTACGGTGATCAGTTTATTAAAATTACAAAGTCTTCGGGTATTGAAGCAAATATCACCAATCCGGTTCTTGATGCAGAGGTAGTATTATATTCAAAAGACACACTAATTCAATACGAACTATTCGATACAACAGGAACCTATTGCTCAACAGTACCTTTTGCTATTGAACGAGGAATAAAATATACTTGTAAAGTTAACGTTGATGGAGAGGAATATCTAGCAGCCGATTCTTTGGCTTTTTTAAATGAAAAACAGGATACTTTACTACCTCTTTCTCTTGATATACACGACCAAGGAGATAATATATCCGTAACTTTGTATTTCCAAAATTACGGATATGAAAACACTTCTTTATATCGTTTGGGAACAACGCAAGAACATGATACTGATTATTACAAGAATTTGAATGTAGGTGAATACTTATTTACCTACAGCATTCATTTCATATACAAACATAAAGGTACTTTGCCTCAGGGCTTATATGCATATGGTGCTAGTTTTACTAGTGTTAATATATATAAGACAGATTATTTAGAATATTTTTATTTCGATATATCTGATGCTTATGCTGATTTTTTAACTGAATATTTTAACGTGACAGAATGGAGCGATGGCATTTTTGCAACCGTACCCGGCAATGCAACATCAAATGTAAGTAATAGTGGTACGGGCTATTTTTTTATTGCCGATGTAAAACGCATACAAATTGATTACAACGACTATGTTAAAATGCTTGAATAAGGCATCATTGATGCTCAATCTTGTTTTTGTTGCAACTATAGTCAGTGCCCAAAATAATATAAACATTATCCATTTACCTGAAGCCTTCAAATTGATTCAACAAAATTCAAATTCAGAAACAAAAGTGGTGATTGCAATAATCGATAGAGGTGTTGATGTGATGCATGAAGATTTAGCAAATAATATCTGGGTTAATCCATTTGAGATAGCCGACAATCAAATTGATGATGACATGAATGGTTTCATAGACGATACTTATGGATGGAATTTTGATAACAATACCAATGATATTACGAATGACGGTGTTGGTAATTGGCACGGTACACCTGTAAATGGAATTATTGGTGCATGCCATAACAACTATGGAGTAAACGGAGTTTGTACCAGTGTTCAATTAATGAATTTGGTAAAAGGGGAAAGCATTGAATCGATCAAAAATTCTTTACGATACATTTATAAAATGCGCAGGAGCTACAATACAAGCAATGGTAAAGCAGGTGCTTTTATTGTAGCAGTAAATTGCTCGTGGGGGAAAGATACTTTGTGGGCATCAGATTATCCCGATTGGTGTGCGCTATACGATAGCTTGGGTAGCGAAGGTGTACTTTGTGTGTCGTCGGTGTCTAATAAAAACATTAATGTGGATGAATATGGCGATATGCCTACCACCTGTTCAAGCGATTATTTAATTACCGTTACCAATACCAACCAATTTGATCAAAAAGTTTCAGGTGCAGCGTATGGTTCAATTTCGGTTGATATAGGCGCTCCCGGTAATAACAGTTATACTACATCGAACTCGGGTGCTTATGGCTATTTTGGAGGAACATCGGCAGCAGCTCCCTATGTTGCCGGTGCAATTGGCTTATTGTATGCATTGCCAATAGAAAGTTTTATTCATGACATTCGTCAATTCCCTTCTGAAACTGCTTTGCTCATTAAATCGGCCATTCTTGATGGTGCTGATCCGCTTGTTTCATTAAAAGGTAAAACCACTTCGGAGGGCAGATTGAATGTATTCAACGGTATGAAAATTTTATGCGATTGGTACAAGGCAAGTGATCTTTATGAAAATATTTTTGATTCCATCGAAATACTATCCATTTATCCCAATCTGATTGAGAACGATGCTAAAATTTTAATTGAGAGCAGTTCAGCTAAAAATATATTTTTTGATATAAAATCAATTGGCGGGCAAAATATTCTTTCTAAAAACATATTGCTTCGAGAAGGTATTCAAAGCATCGACCTCGATTTTTCATCCTATCAAAAAGGAATTTATCTGCTTACAGTAAACGATGAAAATGAAATGAAAACCATAAAAATTATAAAGCTATAAAATGACCAAACTTTTACTCAGCCTTAGCATTTGCTTACTAACAATTTTTACAGTTACAGCACAAAATAAGTACTCAGTTACCGGGTATATTGCCAATAAAAAAAGTGGTGAAGCCCTTATTGGGGCTACAGTTTATGAACCTTCATCTTTTGTAGGAACCATAAGCAACAGCTATGGTTTTTATTCTTTAACCTTACCCGAAGGGAACTATCAAATTGTTTTTTCATCGCTTGGTTTCGAAAAACAGCTTGTTAACTTCGAATTGAAATCGAATATTCAAAAAAACATTGAATTGAGTGAGAGTGAAGTTCAACTCGACGAGATTGTTGTTTCATCAACCAGTCCTGTAAAAATGAATGAGTTTAACATGTCAACGTTTACCATTGAAGGAATAAGAAAACTACCCAATGTTTTTGGTGAGGCCGATTTAATAAAAGCCATTCAATTACAGTCGGGTATCAAAACCATTGGCGACGGTTCATCTGCCATGTTCATTCGCGGTGGTAGTTCCGATCAAAATTTAATTTTGGTAGATGAAGCACCCATTTACAATCCTTCGCATTTGTTTGGTTTAATATCGGTATTTAACCCCGATGCCATCAACAATGTAAAAGTTTATAAAAGCAACATGCCGGCGCAGTACGGAGGAAGAGCTTCAGCAGTGATCGATGCCATGATGAAAGAAGGAAATAAAAAGGAGTTTCATTTTGCAGCAGGTATTAGTCCCTTTGCTGCAACATTTACAGGCGAAGGCCCTATTGCAAAGAATAATTCGTCCTACTTAGTCTCCGTCAGAAAAAGCCTTATCGATCTTTTTGTAAGTGCAGGAGCAGGATTGCCAGTTGTTCCCGATTTTTATGATGTTAACATTAAAGCAAACATAAAAGCCGGAAGCAAGAATAGACTTTTTCTATCGCTCTATAAGGGATACGACGAAATGAAATCGGTTGATGGTTATTACAACAATTGGGGAAATAAAACAGCCACTTTACGTTGGAATAATCAGATTAGCCCAAAACTGTTTTCAAATCTTTCAATAATTGGCAGCAAATACACTAATTTTCTTCAATTTAAAAACGACAGCAAAGAATACAAATGGACAACTGGCATTTCTGATATTAATACTAAGTTAGATCTCTCATGGTATGTTAAACCCGATAATATAATCAAAATGGGTGGTGGTGCAATTTACCATCAATTTACTCCGGGCGAAACAGGTGATACACTATTAAGTATTCCACATCAGCAAGCCATGGAATATGCTTTCTATGTGTTAAACGATATTAATTTAACTCCTCAGATAGGACTAAATTATGGTTTGCGATGGTCGCTTTTTCAGAATACTGGCGCAACTACGTGGTATAGCTACGATACAAATCACGAACTTAGTTCTATAAATGAAAATGATAAAGGCAGCTACAATAGTTTTTCAGGTTTAGAGCCTCGCATAAGTCTTAATTATCAATTCCTTCCCCACAATTCATTTAAACTGGCTTATGCCCGTAACCACCAGTTTTTACAGGTTTTACAAAACAACAGCTTGGGTTATACTTCAATTGAAACCTGGTTCCCTGCAAATCCAACTATAAAACCTCTTATAGCCGATGCATTCACCTTTGGCTGGTTTAGTCAATTGTCGGAACAATTCTTGTTTTCTGTTGAAAGCTATTATAAAAAATTTCAAAACCAGATTGATTATGTCGATCATGCCCGGTTAATAAACAATCCTTACATAGAAGGAGAAACAAGAACTGGATCTGCTTTTGCTTATGGTATTGAATTCAACCTGAAAAAAACGATGGGACGATTCACAGGTGATATTAGCTATACTTATTCGCGAGCTCGACGCAAAATTGAAGGTATTAGCAAAGAGGAATATTACAATTCGCCATACGATATTCCACACGATTTTAGAATTACAACCGGCTATCAGCTCAACATCAAATGGAGCTGTAGTGCCAACTGGACATATGCAACAGGCAGGCCGGTTACATTACCTACAGGCATTTATGTTTATCAATGGAGAACAGTTCCCTTATATTCAGAGCGAAATGGAGGTAGGATGCCCGATTATCATCGCTTAGATGTTGCGGCGACGTATACTACAAAACCAAACGGGAAAAAATCGTATTGGACAATTAACTTTGGACTTTTTAATGCCTATGGTAAAAGAAATCCTCTAGGCTACGAGTTTTCATATGCAAAAGACACCAAAGAACTTGAAGTATATCAGTACACCATGTTTAGGATGATGCCCAATTTCTCGGTGAAATATAATTTTTGAAGGTAATTAAAGAGCTATAAATGTTATTGGTAACTCAATATGTATTTTATAATTTGATACGTATATGGTGAGAAATATATTTATGTTTTAGTATTGTTTATTGTCGCACCGGGTTATTAATCTTTCTAAAAACGAAGTAACTTTGTATAAAACAATCAATATTAAATGAAAAACATTAAAAATCAAATTATTAAAAACCTGTGTTATACCGAACTTGTGTACCATAGAATTAACAAAAAATTAGCTGTCGATTTTTCGAATAATTACATCCAATTGTACATTAGCAAAATATTGAATGAAACCAGCGAAGAGTGCATAATCAAAAAAGGGAAAAATTTTTATGTAACAAATCAAGCATATGATATTGTTATAACAATTAACTCAAATACATTCAGAGTTATAACGGTTGATCGGATTAAATAATAAACACTACTTTGGCGAAATAAAAAACTATTACACAATACTTTCTTTTCTCTTATATCGAAAAATGCGGCTTGTACTAAACAATACATAAGTTTGAACTACAAAATGTTTATGTTCAAACCTTTTTTATAGCGTACATTATTCGTTGCCATACTCAACTTCATTACGTTTTATTGTATTTCTGTATTTGATGCATTTAATATTTGTGTTGCATTTGTTGCTGTTAATAAGCATCATACAGTTTTTCTTTCAGACTTGTGCCTTTTTATTTTGTTCATATTCGCTTTAATAAATTCCTTTTCTCAAAAAAATAACATCTTAACTAGGGGGTGTTAAACATGTTGGTGTCATAGCTGCATAAAAACCAAAAAAAAAGCATGTTATTTCAAAAAAATCAAAATCATGAACACACAAATCTTTAAAAATTTAATCATTGCAGCTTTAATCTTATTATCAGTCAATCAGCTTAATGCACAAATATTTACTCAGGTAGTGCGCGGTACAGTTACCGATGCCGATACAAAATCGCCAATTGTTGGAGCCAACATTGTAGTTGCTAAAAGCGATCCTTTTGTTGGTACGGTTTCCAATACCGATGGTATTTTCCGGCTCGAAAACATAAGCCCCGGGCGTATTACTCTGTATGTTACTTGCATGGGCTACGAAAAACTTACGGTTCCAAACATTGCGGTTATAAGCGGTAAAGAAAGTTTTTTGGAGCTTGAAATGACCCAGTCGTTCGAAGTACTTAAAGAGGTAACCGTAAAAAACGGTAACGGCAAGGGCAACGAGGTGCTTAACGAAATGGCTATTATTAGCGCCCGTGCTTTTACGGTTGACGAGACCAAACGCTATGCCGGTTCGCTCGACGATCCCTCGCGTATGGTATCGGCTTTTGCCGGTGTAACCAGTAATGCCGCCGGATTAAACGAAATTATTGTGCGCGGAAACAGCCCAAAGGGTGTGCAATGGCGACTCGAAGGGGTTGAAATTCCAAACCCCAACCACTTTTCGCACCAGGGAAATACAGGTGGCCCAATAAACGCGTTAAGCAGCAATATGCTGGGCACTTCCGATTTTTACACCGGTGCTTTTGCCCCCGAGTACGGCAATGTGCTCAGCGGTATTTTCGATATGAAAATGCGCACCGGCAACAACGAGAAACACGAATTTACCTTAGGTATGGGCGCATTGGGAATTGATGTAGCTGCCGAAGGACCATTCAAAAAAGGAAACCGAAGCTCGTATAACATCAACTACCGCTATTCAACCCTGTCGCTTATCGACCAGCTTGGCTTAATGGATTATGGTGGCGTGCCGCGCTACCAGGACCTTTCGTTTAAAACCAATATCATTACCAAAAAAGCAGGTACTTTATCACTTTTCGGACTTGGAGGTTACAGCGAAATTGATGTTAGCCAATTGGATAAAAACGGCGAAATTGTTTTCAAGGGAACTCAAGTTTCGAAATTTGGAGTAGTAGGACTAAACCACTTGCTCCTGATTAATCAAAACTCTTTTCTGAAAACATCGGTTT
>CAZARW010000099.1:0-7595 GCA_964487645.1 uncultured Prolixibacteraceae bacterium | reverse complement strand
CTTTCCGCCTCAATCGGTTACAATTACTCTCGACGATGAAATTGATATTTCGAGAGGCGAAATGATTGTTCACCCCGACAACCTCCCGCATATCGACCGACACTTTGAGGCTATGCTGGTATGGATGGACGAAAAACCAATGGATCCGAATACGCAGTTTTATATTAAACACAACACCAATACAACACGGGTGCGTATCGACGATATTAAACACAAAATCGATATCAATACTCTCCAAAAATCGGCTATCGATTTTTTCGAACTAAACGAAATTGGACGGGCTGTGCTTACAACTGCCAAACCACTCTTTTTCGACCCTTATTCGAAAAATAAAAATACCGGTTCGTTTGTGCTTATCGACCCGCTTACTCATAATACCTGCGCTGTTGGTATGATTATCGACAAACTCGACTCAAACAGCCTGAAATCGAAAATAAGCAACGAAGAATACCGCGAAAAAATTGATAAAGGACAGAGCTTAATTACACAAACCGAACTGCAAAAACGTTACCAGCAAAAAGGGTGTACTTTGTGGATTACCGGGCTGCATGGTTCGGGCAAAAACGAACTGGCATACCACCTCGAAAAACAACTTTTCGACATGGGTGCTACCGTTATTCTGCTCGATGGAAGTACTATACGCTCAGGGCTCTCGCGCGAACTCGATTTTTCGCCTACCGACCGCGCCGAACATTTACGACGCGTAGCCCATATTGCCCGTATTTTAAACGATCAGGGTATTATTACAATTTGCTCGTTTATTTCGCCCGAAGAGAATATTCGCAAACAAGTGGCCGATATTATTAGCCCCGACAGATTTCACCTTGTATACATGAAAGCCGATGTAGACTTTTGCCGTAAAAACAGACCCGAACTCTACAATCTGGCCGATATGGGTAAATTAAACGACCTGCCCGGAGTACATGTCGATTTTGAAGAACCTCAAAATGCTCAAATTGTTTGTACTCCCGACCAAAACGGAAACAATCCCGAAAAAGTGATTGAATATTTAAACCTGCAAAAAATATTTCCTTTACAATAAACTCCTTTTTTGGCAGTTTTTGTATTGAATGTACAACATAACTAAATCAAAAGCATCCGAAATACAATCCTTTTTCAATGCGTTTGATTTCAATTGTATCGCTACGCAATATGATTTACAAATAATATTGCCATTTACTATAAGCAATTAAAACAATGACACAAAAAATTACTAACATTTGCTGCATTGGTGCAGGCTATGTAGGTGGCCCGACAATGGCGGTTATTGCGCAAAAATGCAAACACATATCCGTAAACGTTGTCGATATTAATCCCGAACGTATTGAGGCATGGAACAGCAACAATCCCAACGATTTGCCGGTATACGAACCGGGCCTTGCCGAAATTGTTCAAAGTGCCCGCGGACGAAACCTTTTTTTCTCAACCAATATCGAGCAGGCAATACGCAATGCGCAAATGATTTTTATTTCGGTTAATACTCCGACAAAAACCTACGGAAAAGGGAAAGGAATGGCTGCCGATTTAAAATACGTTGAATTGTGTGCCCGACAAATTGCTCAGATTGCAAATAACGATAAAATTGTTGTCGAAAAATCAACCCTCCCCGTACGCACGGCACAAGCCATAAAAAATATTCTCGACAATTCAGGATCGGGACATAAATTTCAGATTTTATCGAACCCCGAATTTTTGGCCGAAGGTACGGCTGTTGACGATTTACTAAACCCCGACCGGGTATTAATTGGCGGAGAACAAAGCCCCGAAGGGAAAATCGCTATTGATGCTCTTGCCGATATTTACGCAAACTGGGTATCCCGCAACAAAATTTTACAAACCAATGTGTGGAGCAGCGAACTGAGTAAACTTACGGCTAATGCTTTTTTGGCTCAACGCGTTTCGTCAATTAATTCAATTTCGGCTTTGTGCGAAAAAACCGGTGCCTCTGTTCAGGAAGTAGCCAATGCTATTGGAATGGACAAGCGCATTGGAAATCAATTCCTGAAAGCTTCGGTGGGCTTTGGTGGCAGTTGCTTTCAAAAAGATATACTCAATTTGGTGTATATTTGCCGTAGCCTGGGTTTATACGAAGTAGCAAACTACTGGGAACAGGTAAAAATGATTAACGATTACCAAAAACATCGCTTTGCTGATAACATTATTCAAAACTTGTACAATACAGTATCAGGCAAAAAAATTGCTTTACTGGGATGGGCTTTCAAAAAAAATACAAACGATACACGCGAAACTCCGGCTATGTACGTGGCTAAAGAGCTGATCGACGACCAGGCCGAAATTCATGTTTACGATCCGAAAGTAACAAAACAACAAATTGAAAACGACCTGCTGAATATTGATTGTACTCAAATTGAAAATGTTCACGTACACAGCAACCCATACAAAGCTATGCAAGATGCACATGCCGTGGCAATTCTTACCGAGTGGGACGAATTTGTCGACTTCGACTGGAAGCAGATATACCAAAATATGCTCAAACCTGCATTTTTATTCGACGGCCGAAACATTCTGAAACATAAACTCATGACTGATATTGGATTTAAATTTCAAGCAATTGGATAAAAATCATTTTACAACAGATCAGTAGATTTTAGTCATGATACAATAGGCTTTGTTTGTAACATGCTAAATAAATGCAACGTACACAACAAAACCTTTTAAGCAAAAACAGCTCATTGTTGATAATTAAAATAACCTTTAATCTACTGGTGATTTTAATAACAGTATATTATTTCATTTCAAATCGTTGAACCCATATGGAAACATCAAATCCCAACAACATTTTCACAACTTTTGATAAAATAAAAGACCGCAGCGCCAAACAAATTTACTTGAAACAACAGGGCAAAGTTCTATGGTTTACAGGGCTCTCGGGTTCGGGAAAAACAACCCTTGCAAGCCTTCTCGAAAAACGTTTGTTTGAGCTCAACTACTTTTGTCAGATACTCGACGGCGATAATGTGCGTTCAGGAATAAACAAAAACCTCAAATTTACCGAACAAGACAGGCTCGAAAACATACGACGTATTGCCGAAGTATCGAAATTGTTTATGAATTGCGGTATTATTCTGATTTGTGCTTTTATAAGTCCTACAAACGAAATGCGACAAATGGCGAAGGACATAATTGGTGAGAACGATTTTCTTGAAATTTTTGTAAACACTCCACTCGAAGTATGCGAACAGCGCGACCCTAAGGGATTGTACAAAAAAGCACGCGCCGGAATTATCAAAAATTTTACCGGCATTTCATCACCTTTCGAAATTCCTGAAAATCCCTTTATCGAAATTGACAATTCAAATTCCGATATTGAACAAAATGTAAACGAAATTCTTCGGAAAGTTATTCCCGAAATATTGTTCGATCCTTCTAAATCAATTTAATTTGTTGCTTAAATTATGCCCAATACCGAAAAATACCTGACATAGAAATTTGTTGTGCTTTTTATTTAAACAAAAAAATCAGGTATAATTGTACAAACAGCAATAACGAATATTTATAATATCACACAATAATGGACTACAAAAAAATCATTCTTTCGAAAATAGAGAAAAACGCCGAGATTGTCGGGGTTATTGGCCTTGGATATGTTGGCTTACCCCTGGCAGTAAACTTTGCCGAAGCCGGAGTAAAAACTATTGGCTTTGATAAAAACCCCGATAAGGTGGATAAAATTAACCATGGCACAAACTATATAAATGACATTCGCGATGCAGTATTGCGCGAGCTTGTCGAAAATATTACACTCAGTGCTACATGCGATTTCTCGCGTATAGCCGAGTGCGATGCACTGCTTATTTGTGTGCCTACTCCGCTCGATCGGTTTAAAAAACCCGACATGAGCTACATCGAAAGTGCATGTACCGAAATTGGCCGATACATGAAACCCGGCACTTTTATCAGCCTCGAAAGCACCACATACCCCACTACTACCGAAGAGGTTATGCTCCCGATTATAGAAACAAACCTCAAAAACAACCCGCTGTTCGCATCCGAAATCGCCCATGGAGAAACAAGCGAAGCCGAGGGGACTAACCTCACCCCTACAGAGGAATTGAGGGGGGCTTTTTGGCTTGCATATTCACCCGAACGTGTCGACCCGGGGAACAAATCGTTTCATACACGCAATACTCCTAAAGTATTGGGGGCTATGACTCCCGAAGGACTCGAAATTGGACAGGCTCTGTACAAAAAAGCCATCGACCATATACATCCCGTGAGCTCGCCGCGGGTAGCCGAAATGGTTAAAATTTTAGAAAACACATACCGACTGGTTAATATCAGCCTGATTAACGAACTGGCGCTGCTGGCCGGCAAAATGGACATCAACATATGGGAAGTAATTGATGCCGCTAAAACAAAACCATTCGGCTTTCAGGCATTTTACCCCGGACCCGGTATTGGCGGGCATTGCATTCCACTCGACCCTTTTTATCTTGAACACATTGCCAAAAAATACGACTTCGACCTTTCGATGATTCACACTGCCGGGCATATTAACATGCGCATGCCACATTATATGTACATTAAAATTGCCACAGCGCTTAACCGAAACAAAAAAGCTGTTAACGGAAGCAATATTCTTTTTATGGGTGTAGCTTACAAGCCAAATATTAATGATGAAAGGGAATCCCCGGCTTTAGAAATTATGAGTATTGTTGAACACAAAGGAGGAATTGTACAATACCACGATCCGCACATCCCTTCAATCAATACACACAAAGGACAAAAAATGACATCGGTTGATTTAACGGCCGAAACACTGCTTAAGGCCGATGTGGTAGTGCTTACAACTAATCACTCGGCTTTCGATATTGAATTTATTCAAAACCATTCAACAATGATTGTCGATTTACGAAACATGATTAAACAAGCCGGCGATAAAGTATATAAATTGTAATAAACATCGGATATTATTGCCGGCATTAAAATGATGTGTCGCTTTTTGGGTATAAATAATTGACTTTCTCGTGCCAATGCACTTTATTTGATTATTTGTTTCCCAGACTATTATACCCGAATTATTTGATCGAACAGTTCATAAGAGCAGTATAACACGCTTATTAAGTATACAATAATGAATAATAAAACGATAAACAAATTGAACAATGTACTGCTGGCAGCCACTGTGTTGTTTTTTGTAAGTGCATGCAGTACTCCCAAAAAAAATGTAACCTACATTAACGGGATCGAAACCAATACAACCTATCAAACCGACCCTATTCCCGAAGAGTACCGCATTAAACAAAACGACCAGTTGTTTATTCAGGTTATTAGCGACGATCCGATGAATGCTGCTTTTCTGAACCTGATTAACACCCAGTCGGGTTCAACTCTGGGAAATTCAAACTCGCTCGAACTCTTTACTTATTTGGTTGATAACAACGGAAATATTTTTTATCCCAAAATTGGAGAACTGAATGTACTCGATAAAACCGTAAGCGATGTGCGGAATAAAATTCAGGCCGAAGTTAACCAATATCTCGAAAGTGCTTCGGTTTTTGTAAAACTTGTTAACCGAAACATTACTGTTTTAGGAGAGGTTAAAAACCCCGGACAAAAAACTATGGTCAAAAATCAACTCTCAATTTTTGAAGCTTTAGGTACTGCCGGCGATATTACCGACTGGGGAAACCGTAAAACGGTGAAAATTATCAGAGACCTGCCACAAGGACGACACATTGCCGAACTCGACCTTACCGACCCGAATGTTATTTACTCGCCATACTATTATGTATTGCCACACGATATTATTTATGTCGAAAACAGCACAAAAGTATACGGTGCTAAAAATTTATCGTATACAACTCCGGTTACGATTACAAACTCTATCGTTTCAATTGTGTTGCTTATTATGAATCTTGTGAAATAATAAATAATGTATACAACAGCAACTATAACCTACATGGCCTGTAATAAGGCGCAAAACCGGTTATAAGTTGTTCCAGATTTTAAAACTATGGACAATCTGAATTCAAATATCCCTGCACAGCAAAATCACGACGACGAAACCATCGACTTAGGAAAACTGTTTTTTAAGTTCTTGCATAACTGGTACTGGTTTGTGCTTACCCTTATTATTGCTGTTGGTGGTGCATATACTTATTTGCGCTATACTACTCCAGTATACCAAATGTGTACTTCGCTGCTTATGGAAGACGAAAAAAGCAGCTCACCGGCTTTAGGCGGTATTGGTGCCGATGCTTCGGTTTTTCAGGGGCTCGGGCTTATGGGGAGCATGCGAAATATTCATAACCAAATGGTTATTCTTAAATCAACTCCTATTGTCGAGCGTACAATAAACGAACTCGATTTTGATGTTAGCTATTACTCAATCGGTCGAATTACCAAAGCCGAAAAATACAACAGCACTCCATTCGAAATTATTTGGGATAAAGACCATCAGCAAATTATCGATGCCGAATTTTTTCTGACAATCAACTCCGACGGTTCACTCAATTTGTCGCTCGACAAAGAAAAGGCACGGGTGTACAATTACAAAACAAACAGCATTGTAACACAGCTCGAAAAAATTTCATTTTTTAATAAATATAAAGCTGCCGATACGATCAAATCGGATTATTACTCATTTAAAATTTTACTCAACAAAAATTATATCCCAAACACCGAAGCCCACTATTCGTTTAAATTTAACTCCCCTAAATCACTCATTAAAAAATATAAAAATGCTCTCGAAATTAACATCCTCAATAAAGAAGCTTCAATAATTCAAATAAGCCTTAAAGATGTTAATGTTGAAAAAGGAATAAGTTTTTTGAACAAACTTACCGAGGTTTATCAAATTGATAATCTGAATAAGAAAAACGAAAATGCTAACCGCACCATTCAGTTTATAAGCAACCAGTTACAAATCATTTCCGATTCGCTTATTTTTTCCGAATCGCGTATGGAAGAATTTCAAAGCGAAAACCAACTGCTCGATGTATCGGTGCAATCGGAACAACTGCTTGAGCAAATGCGTGAACTCGACAAAGAAAAAGTAGCCCTCGAAACGCAAAACAACTACTACCACTACCTGAACGATTACATTAACCAAACCGACATCGACGACACCGAAACCATTATTGCCCCCTCGGCAATGGGCATACAGGATCCCCTGCTCAATAGCCTCATTTTATCGCTTAATGAGCTCATCAACACAAAAGCCAGCCAAACATCAATTCGGCAAAACTCGCAGCACCCTACAATTATTAAACTTAATGCCCAAATCGAAAGTGTAAAACGATCGCTGCGCGAAAATGTTCTCAACATTATTTCGCAATCCGATATTGCTCTCAATAACCTCAACAAACGACTCCGCGAAATTGAAGCCCGTGTACGACGATTACCGGCTACCGAGCGAAACTACATCAATATCGAGCGTAAATACAAAATCAATAACGAGATTTACACCTACATGCTCGAGAAACTTTCCGAAGCTCAAATTGCCATGGCATCAAACATATCCGACGGACAAGTGATTGAAGAGGCTCAAATGACCGGAACCGGGCCTGTTTCACCAAAAAAGATGATGATTTATGCCATCGCCCTACTTCTGGGGCTTGGCCTCCCGGCTG
>CAZARW010000098.1:0-7932 GCA_964487645.1 uncultured Prolixibacteraceae bacterium | reverse complement strand
ACGGCATTTTTGACCGTTTCGGGCAAATAAATGTCGATGCGGGTGGTGTTGCTAAATGGGTTGGGGATGTTTTGGGCAAGGGTGGGGGAACTTGCTAAGGTGCTTTCCTTATTCTCGGTAGTGGTGTCGTTTATGTTGGCCGATTTCATTCCTGCATTTTCGTTCTTCTCCAGTTTAGCAATCCTTGCTTCGAGGGCTTCAATGGTGTTCTGTTGTTCTTGTGCTGCTTTTATTAATATTGGAATTAGCTGGACGTAGTTTAATGTTTTTGCATCAAAAACCGAATCGTACGAAACTATGCTTGGCAGTATTTTCTCAACTTCTTGGGCAATTAAGCCATAGTTGTTAGTTCCCTTTTGAATGAGCATGTCTTTTTGTTCTTTGTCTTGAACTGTTTCGAAAAGTTCAGGTATCAAATCGTATTTTACAGGGTTAAGCTTCATAATAATGCCAATTGGGTCTTCGATACCCTTGATGTCCTTTTTTAACTTTTTATCAGATAAGCTCTCTGTGTGTATATTGTTTATGTATAATGTCCTCACCCTGCCCCAATAGTAATTATAGCCTAAAGTACCGTTACCGTTTGAGCTGGGGTCGATACATGGGGAAGCATGGTTATATGCAAATACTTTGATGTGATTTGATGTTAAAGGAAAAGAAAACTTGGTTGCAAAGCCACTTATCTCAACCGCTTCACTTGGTGAGCTTGTTCCAATCCCAATACTTCCGGTAGAGGTAACCTTAATTTGCGCATGTACAGCAATAAACATTACTAAAGCAATCAAGGTTAATGTAATTTTCTTAATTGAATTGAATTGAATTGAATTGAATTGAATTGAATTGAAATAAAATTTTTCATGATAAGTTTTTTTTAGGGTGAATAATTTAAATAAAAACGAGTATAAGACTAAAATAAACACACTTGCAACTTATTAAAATCATGCAAGTTTCATTGTATGCAAATATTCGTTATACGCTTTAATAAGTTACAATATTGATATAAAGCTACAGATAATACTTAATAAAACAAACAAAAGAAATAAAATAATTAATATTCTTTAAAATGATTTAATCAATTTTACCATGAAATAAATCACTCAAAATCAACAAAATAAACCAATAGCTGAAACAGTATCACAAATTATTTATAGTTGCTTACTAACTTCCAAAGCAAATACTTGCTAACAGAATTTGAAAAAAAAATTGGATATTATCGACACATACAATATGTCGATAATATCCAACATGCTTAAGAATCATTTCAAAAAAAGCTTTACTTTTTTATGAGTTTAATTGACTCGGTTTGTAAACCACTTTCAATCCGAAGAATGTAAAATCCATTGTCGAGGCCGGCTGTCTCAATTGTATGTTGACGATTAAAAACGCCTTGCTGCACTATCCTGCCCGACACATTCATCAAGTGATATTGTGCTCTGTCGAAACCGGTTTTTGAACTGATAGTAATGTTGTTGTTAAACGGATTCGGGTAAACACTAAAACTCTTTTGCTTAGTTAATTCATAGGCATTTGGTGAACTATCGGGGATTTCATACATTTCGACATTATCAATATCAACACAAGCAGCATCGTTGCCTGCATAAAATTTTAAAGTAGCTAAAGCATCATCTTCTGTTGATGTAAATTCAAATTCAAAAGTCTGAACTTCATCAGTCAAAGTAACATGCTCTTCAAAATGGGTTGTATAAGGGTCGGCATCGTGCTGAATAGCCACATCAATTGTTCGGTTTTGATCGGCTTTAGCCAAAAATGAAATTGAATATTTTTTCCCATTACTAATCGGAACAAGTTGGCGCAATTGAATATGCCAATTTTCGGTACCTGCATTTTCGGGGCAAATACGAATTGCTTTAGGCCCCGACATTCCCGCTCCGGTAACCGCTTCAAGGGTAGCCGCAGCTCCTGCGTTAATCTGCAGATCCCAAGCGGTAGTACCCATATCAAATTGTCCGTTGGTAATCATATTGCCATCACCTTCAATTTCGATCCCTTGAAAAGGATATCCAACATCGGGCAGGCCTTCCATGTATTGCTCGAGCCATTCAAGAGCCGATCTTTTACTCCCGTTACGATTTATTATACCTGTACCTTCACGCCATGTTGATCCTTCGACATAACCCCAAAGAGTAATACCGGCAACAGCAGGATGCTCCCAAAACACCGGAAAAATATTTTCGTATGACCTGAGCTGATTTGCTTCAGAAGCCGGGTCTCCGGTTATATCTAATTCGGTAACATAAACCGGTACACCACTCGAAGCCATCAGGTCGATGCGGTCACTTAATGTCGAAGTTTGATTCCACATACCATCAACATTAAAAGTATGTGCCTGTGTGCCAAAGCCATCAATTAAACCTCTGTCGCGCAAAACTTCAACCACATCGAGCATTTCGCGTATACCACTTGGGTTATTTTCAAGTTCAAAGTCGTTCATTATAAGTTTTGAATTTGGAAAATAATGGCGGGCTTTTTCAAACAACCAAATTACCCAGTCGTAACCGGTTTCGCCCGGCCCACCCAGTCCGGCTCTAAAATAGGGAGTTCCGGCTGCATGTTCTTGTCCGTTCCATGTATTCATGTACATATTCTCGTTCAGCACATCAAACTGATCGACATACGGATATCGTGCAGCAATTTCGGCCATATATTCTTCAATTTCGGCCTGAAACTCTTCGGGCTCAAGATTTTCGAGCCATTGCGGATACTGACTTCCCCAGGCAATGGCATGGTAACGAAACATTAAATGATTCTGTTTTGCAAAATTATAAATGCCATCAGCCTGCCACCAGTTCATTTGATCACGTGTTCTTTCGATACTACCCCATTTATGAGCATTTTCGGCAGTAACACCATTCCAGTATGTCAAATAATCGGGACGTACGGTTGATGAGGCTAAAATGTTTGCCAGGTATTTTCCTTTACCTGCACTCATTCCTTTGCTAATCACAGGCTCTTGTCCTACACTAAATAATACACCCGCCGAGGTAAAAGTATCGCCGGCATTATCGGTAGCACGTGCTGTAATCCGGTATTCACCTTCCTCAAAATCGGTTAAGGTATACGTATACGTATTATTACTGTGTTGGCTTGTCTCGAACACGAGATCGTCGTCAATAAAAAATTCAATCTTTTCAACCGTTCCATCCTCAAACGTGCCTCCAATATCGGTCGAATATACATTGATAGTAACATCATCTCCCACTTGAAAATACGCATTACTGTGCGGGCTGGTAATTACAGCCGACGGTAAAGTGTTTGAATCACTTGCTATAAGCATATTATTAATGCTTATAAGATTTAATAGCGTTAATGCTAAAATGCTTGTGAATTGTTTCATCTCTTTATAATTTATTACTATAATTTGGTATAATCAAACATAAAATTCAATACAATTAAAACATGTATGTTACTGACATTGTTCACAATACAGAATAAGCAGAACAGAACAGACAATAACAGATGCAAATATAGCAGAAACTGACTATAAACCTGAGTTCGATTTTAAATTTCGAGTTCAGATTGCAATAAAAAGCTGATATTCAAGGCAAATTTTGCAGGGCTCGCTCGAAAAATTTAACGTAGAAGATCGGTTTTTTATGCAAAGCTTTGCCATTTACACTTATAAACAAAACACACCCCATAAAGCAACAATCACAAAAAAAACCGCCTTATAAAAACAAGGTGTACCTTACAGTACATTTCTCCCGGTGTTTTAAAAGGCGGCTTTTGCGTAAAATCTTTTGTTATGATTTTACATTATTTTGTGCAAAAAATTAGCGTTTATCATCGTATTCAAACCAGTCGAACACTGCTTTTGAATCCGATGGCTGTCCATTACTGCTTGCATAAAATCCAACTACCGGCCCTGTAAAATCGAGCCCGCTTTGGCTTGCATTTACGCTTGCATCCTGCACATCACCAATGGGTTTAAGAGAGTTTTTATCGCTTCCATAATAAAATCTGTATTCAAGCCTATCGGCTTTTAAACCAAGTACCAGCGGACCATCGTCAACATTTTGGCTGGCCACAAGTTGCTGATCACCTTCTTTAACACGATAAAGTTTTACCACAGCTTGTCCGTTATCGGCAGTTTTTATCAACCTGAAATTTCGCATATTGTTATACATTGCGACAAATCCGGCCTCTTCGTTGTTCGAAGCGGGTGTAAAATCAACATGTACAAATGCGTCAAAAGTAAACTCGGTAATACGCTGAGCCAGCAACGAAGGCTGCTCGAGTTTAGTCATCATTTGCGGGCGCACATCAAAGGCAATTTTACCATCAGTTATCGAATACCATTTTTCGTAAGGAGTGCGCAAAAATATCCATTTCAGAGCCAATTCGTCGTTATCAAATTCATCGCGAACAGGATAAGGTTCAACAGGAGTCCATGGCAAATTGGGCCTCTTGTGTTTAAAATCAACTGTACCCTTACCACGGTTAAACACCGGCCATCCGTCTTCGAGCTCAAGGGGCGCAAGATATGTTTCTCTGCCCAAAAGGTTCATTCCGTCGCATTGGCGTATAGCCAGCATAGTAGCCCACCATTCTCCATTTTGTGTTTCAACAATATCGCAGTGTCCAACCGCCATAATTGGATAATCGGCACCCAAATGACGATGGGTAAGCACCGGATTAATTAGCGAGGGAGTATATTTTCCGTTTACCTTATCGCTTTCGAAAACAGTTATAGCATGATGAATGCTTGTACCCCCTTCGGCAATCATTAGCATATAGCGTCCATCAATTTTATACAGATGCGGGCCTTCTCCCCATACAGCATTTGTTGCATGTCCAAATGTTGCCTGAACAGGTTCGCCCACCAGTGTTTTATTTTCGAGGTCGAACTGCTGAATAAAAATGCCATTTTGTCCTTCCCATTCGCGTTTACCTGAAATATTATGTGCACCAACATACCAGCAAGTGCCATCTTCGTCCCAAAAAAACTCAGGATCAATTCCGGGAGTATCAATCCATATTGGATCGCTCCAGGGGCCTGCCGGATCGGTAGCTGTTACATAAAAGTTTCCGTTACATCCTACACAGGTTGTAATCATATAAAAAGTCCCCTCGTGATACCGTATTACCGGGGCAAAAATACCTCGCGAGGCCGCCATTCCCTCGGTTATTTGTAACTGCCCGGGACGATCGAGAACATGCCCGATGGGCTCCCAGTTTACAAGATCCTTGCTATGATGAATTGGTACGCCGGGAAACCACTCAAACGATGAATTTACCATGTAGTAGTCGTCGCCTACCTTACAGATACTTGGATCGGGGTAAAACCCCCGAAGAATCGGATTTTCGTATGTATCATCGGCTTTTGATGTTTTGGTTGAATTTGTTTGCGATTGACAGGCCGCAAACAAAATCAGTATTGCTCCCAGAAGTGCGATTTTCACATAAGTTAATTGTTTCATAATTTTTCAATATTTCATTTTACATTTACACTCTAACATTTTCATAAAAAAATGATCTGTACCATTTTCTTCAAAACAAGTACTAACCAATCAAATCATTCCAAATATCGCACTTTTTTTCAAAAAACTATCCCCTATAAAAACTCAATCAATACCATCGAAAATTAAATCATAATCGTACTCACTTCTTTTATTTACACAGCAAATGTTTTATCTTGCTCTTTGTTATGCAATAATATTTTATACTTTAGCGTTTCTTTTTTTGTCGAAATAAATTAATTTTGACTTTACATTAAACGCATAATAACACAACAAACAATTATTCATATAAATACATTTAAACATGAAAACAACAATTAAAGTATTAAGCATTCTCGTAACACTGTCAGTAATTTTATTTACTTCGTGTATCGATGACCCCGAAAACGACACACCTCCAACAATTACAATCAATAACCCATCGGCCGACACTGTTGATGTTTTTATTGGCGATACTGTATTTTTTAACCTTACTTTAACTTCTGAAACAAGCCTTACTCAGTTAAGAATATTATCATCGGTTGCCGATGTTGAAATTCCTGAACACACTTTTTCGTTTGTAGGAACTACTCAGGAAACAATTGAAGCCTCAGCCATTATTACCAACGAAATAACAGATGGCACCGAAATTCAAATAACATTTACAGCCGACAACGAAACAAAATCGGCCAATGCAAATGTTATTCTGATTGCTAAGGCTAAAGCAACACCCTTGTCGGAAGCACAAGATTTTGAGTGGAAACGAATTGGCGGAAACGATGCGGTTGGCCTCGAAGAGTTTGGTTTAAGCTGGACAAGCAACTCGGCCGAGCTAAATGCTGTAATAAAAAAAGATGCCGACAAATTTGTTGAACTCGAAAGTGATGCATGGACTACTATCACAACAATGGAAGCACTTATCGAAGCAATTGACGCTGCCGAAGATATGGAGCGTTGGGAAAAAGTTTCGGCATCATTGGCATCAAAAACGTACGACATTTCGCTTGGAACAATTAAAGACGGAAAATATTTCCTCATTCACATTACAAATTCAAGTGTCGAAACCGGCGATGTTGGAACAACTGTTACTGTTACCGGACAATTCAAAGACTGATCAAAAACACAGAAGATACGTCAAAAAGCCTTGTTAACTGCAAGGCTTTTTTTTTTGCAAATATCAAATTCTGCTTCTGTTTTTTATTGCTCAAATAACATTATTTACATCGTTAGTATTACAATTAAAAAAACACACATGCCTGTGAATACATTGCTTTTAAAACTAAAACAAAAAAACAATAAAAAAAATTTGCTTCGGTGCTTGTATTTTATAAAAAAGTACAATACATTTGTATCAGAACAGACCAGAACAGTATGTCGCTCAATATTCAAATAAATACCCAGTCGAATACACTAAAATATATTCAACTGGTTGATGCCATTGCCGACGCTATAAACGAAGGCAGTTTGGCTGAAGGTGACATGTTGCCGTCGGTAAACGATTTGGTTAAAAACGCATCACTCTCACGCGATACCGTTTTTAAAGCCTACACCGAACTCAAAACCCGGGGGATTATTGAATCGGTTCCAAACAAAGGGTATTTTGTAACACGCCGTTTTAACAGGGTTTTGTTATTTTTAGATACCTACAAAGCATACAAAGAAGTGCTTTACGATGGATTTTACCGCAATTTACCCAAAGACATTTCGGTTGATTTAATGTTTCATCACTACAATTTTAAGGTGTTCGAAAACATTTTAACCGACAGCATAGGCAAATACAGCCATTATGTTGTTATGAACTTTGACCACAAAGGAGTGCAAAAAGTAATCAGCAAAATTCCAAACGAAAAAATTTTACTTATTGACTGGAACATCCATGCTGCCGAAAACCATTCGTATGTGTGTCAGGATTTTGGTGAAACTGTATACAATAATCTTTCGGAACATATAAAGCAAATAAAAAAATACAAACGGTTTATTTATTTATACCCCGAAAAATGGACTTACCACCCACGTGAAAGCATTTCGAATTTTGAACAGTTTTGCACCGACAATAGCATCAATTACCATGTTGAATTTGAACCTACAGCTGTTAAGCTTCAAAAGGGTGATTTGTATTTTTTGGTAAGCGATCGTACTCTTACGAATCTGCTCGATCAGGCCGAAGAGAAAAAATATCGTGCGGGGTCCGACTTTGGAATTATTTCGTACAACGAAACCCCCATGAAAAAATATATAAAAGAGGGTATAACGGTTTTATCGACCGATTTTACGCTCATGGGAAAATTAGCCGCTCAATATGTTTCAAATCCTAACGATATGAGATATATTGTGCCAACAAAAATGATTATTCGAAAATCTTTTTAAACTTATACTATGTACTTTTTAGGATACGACGTAGGAAGCTCTTCAGTAAAAGCTTCGCTGATAAACGGAGAAACAGGCGAATGTGTTGCTTCAGATTTTTTTCCGAAGC
>CAZARW010000097.1:0-8165 GCA_964487645.1 uncultured Prolixibacteraceae bacterium | reverse complement strand
TTCGCGGCGAATATCGCCATCGCCCACGCCTTTATCGCCGCCCATTAGTATTTCGGTTCCATAGTACAGCTGTGGAATACCGCGGGTTGTAAGTAAAAAAGTATATGCCAGCAATAATTTATTTGTATCGTAATCTACTTGAGTGTAAAAGCGTTGTGTGTCGTGATTTTCAAGAAAAATTACAAGGTTGTAAGGGTCGGGATATAAATAATCAGCAGTAAGTGTGTACCAAAGTTGGCCTACTCCTCGGTCCCAACCTTGTTCGTTTTCGTTAAAAGCAACCGAAACGGCATCGTGCATCACAAAATCCATTACTGCCGGGAGCCCCGAATCGTAACCGTTATGGTTATAAGCACCACTTTGCCAGTAGGCTACTTCGACAGGGCTGTGTTGCCAGCATTCGCCCACAATGTTGAGGTAAGGAAATTCGCTTAGAATATGATTAGTCCATTCGGCAGCTTTCCATTGATCGTTGTATGGGTATGTATCAACTCGAATTCCATCGAGGCCTGCATATTCTACCCACCACACAGCCATTTGTTTAAGATATGTAAGCATGTATGGATTGTTTTGATTCAGGTCGGGCATTTCGCTTACAAACCAGCCGTTAAAGTTCAGATTCCAGTCGTAATCCGAAACGTAAGGGTCGTTGGTAACCGGAATACGATAATTAGTTTGTGTATAGGTGGTTCCGCCATTAATCCAATCGTCGAAAGGCAAATCCTGCATCCAGGGGTGTGCACTTCCGCAGTGGTTCGGAATCATGTCCATAACCACTTTAATGCCCCGGGAATGACATTCGGCAACTAAATTTCGGTATTCGTCGTTAGTGCCAAACCGTGGATCGATGCGGTAAAAATCGGTAGTAGCATAATGGTGGTACGAGCCTTCGGGTTGATTATCTTCGAGTAGTGGTGTTGTCCAAATAGCAGTAATTCCTAAATCCTGAACATAATCGAGTTTATCAATTATTCCGCTGATGTCGCCACCACGTCGGCCGTATTGATAATCACGATTGATTTTATCGGGCATCTTTTCAATATTGTCGTTCGAAGTGTCGCCGTTGGCAAAGCGGTCGGGGAAAATCAGATACAATACATCGGAGCTGTTAAATCCCTCACGTTGTGCCGATTGAACGCTGCGTGTATTCAGTATGTAGTTGTAAGTACCGACTGTTTTTTGATTTTTTTTGAATACAATATCAAAAGCCCCGGGTTTTACATTGCTGTTAAATTCTAAATCGACAAAAAGATAATTTGGGCTTTGTGCCCGGGTTATCGCTTTAATTGTTACACCATCATATTCGATAAAAGGGGTAAGCAAGCTTATGCTGTCGCCATATACCATGAGTTGCAAGTTGCGGTTTTTAAAATCAGAAAACCACAATGGAGGATCGATTCGGGTAATATTGCCTGCCAAAGCACTTATTGTTATAAACATGTTTAGCAGAATAGCAGTAATTGTTTTCATACAGATATGCGTTAATGATTATTCGATGAGGCACTGTCCTCCTTTGTTTTCAATTTTTAGCGATTGTTTTGGATCAATTGTGTAGTTTGTTTTATTAAGCAATATTTCAATTTCATTATCGTCTGTGTTTTTAATTTCAATAAATTTTTCATCAACATGAACGATTATGGATTGTTTGCGAAAACAAACCTGAAATGAGTATGCTTTCCATTTTGGAGGGATCATAGGGCAAAAACTCAATGTATTGTTCACAACTCTCATTCCTCCAATACCAATAACAAAAGCCATCCAGGTACCGCCCATACTGGTTATGTGCAGGCCATCGGAAGTATCGTTGTTGTAATCGTCTAAATCGAGGCGTGCAGTTTGCAGATAAAATTCGTATGCTTTATGTGGACGACCAATTTTGGCAGCTATAATAGCATGAATGCACGACGAGAGTGATGATTCGTGTACAGTAAGCGGTTCGTAAAAGTCGAAATGGCGTGAAATAAAATCGATAGTGTATTGATTTTCGAACCAATAGAGGCTTTGCAATACATCGGCTTGTTTAATGTATGGTGAGCGCAAAATACGATCCCACGACCAGTGTTGATTGATTGGCCTGTCGGCCGGGTCGATTTCCGAAACAGGAGTAAGTTCTTTATCAAGGAAGCCATCTTGCTGCAAAAAAACCTGTCGGTTTTCGTCCCAGGGGAGGTACATTTTCTTGATAATATCGTTCCATTGTTCTGTTTCGTTTTGTTCGTCGAAATTCCATTTTTTGCAAATTTGTTCAAACACATCGAGGTGTTTTTGTTTTACGTATGCAAGCGCTTCGATAGTATACCGGAGTGTCCACACTGCCATATTGTTGGTATGCCAGTTATTATTTACATTGTTTTCGTATTCGTTTGGACCGGTAACTCCCAGCATAACATATTTTGATTTTTGCTTTGACCAGTTCACACGTTGTGCCCAAAACCGTGATATTGCGAGCAGGACTTCGAGGCCGTATGGAGCCAGATATTGTGTGTCGCCTGTGTACCTGATATAGTTATAAATTGCATATGCAATTGCACCATTTCGATGTATTTCTTCAAATGTAATTTCCCACTCGTTGTGGCACTCTTCGCCATTAATTGTTACCATTGGGTACAATGCAGCACCGTTTTTAAAGCCTAGTTTCGAAGCATTTTCGACAGCTTTTTCGAGGTGTTTGTATCGATAGAGTAAAAGATTACGAACAACTTTTTGAGGAGTTGTTGCTAAAAAGAAAGGCAGGCAATAGGCTTCGGTATCCCAGTATGTTGTACCTCCGTATTTTTCGCCGGTAAAACCTTTGGGTCCAATGTTTAGCCGCTCATCGTCGCCTGTATAGGTTTGGTTTAATTGAAAAATATTAAAACGTATTCCTTGTTGAGCAGCTGTGTCGCCCTGTATTTTTATGTCGCTGTTTTCCCATTTTTTTGCCCAGGCTTGTTTTTGTTCATTAAGCAGGGTATCATACCCATCGTCGAAGGCTTCGTTTAATAGGGTTTTAGCTTCAATTAACAAGCGCGAACGGTTAAAGTTTTCAGAACTTGCTGTTACTGCAAATTTGTAAAGAGTAATTTTTTGATTTTTCTTGATATCTAAATCAAAAGATGATTCGATGTATTTATTGTCCGAAATGTTTTTGATTTTTACGGCGCGTTCTTTTCCATCGAGCAGCACGTTATATTTCATGCCGGAACACACTAAAAAATTTGTTTTTTTTGTATGAGCAGTCAAGTATCCTTCGTTACCCATATTCTCGATGCTTTCGCCTACCCAAAATTTCTCGTTGTAATTCGAATCTTCGTTTTCGATATCAAAATCAACATAAGGAGCAATTTGAATATTACCATCAAAATTTAAGGGTTCAAGAGTATATTGTATGGCACCAATTTCGGGTCGGTTCATACTCACAAAGCGTTCGGATTGTACCTTGATTTTTTGACCGTTTTCGAACGAAGCGACAAACTCGCGGTAAAGAGTACCTTGTTTCATTTGCAGTTTACGAGTAAAGCTTTCGATATTCATTTTTGCAATATCGAGTTCCTGACCGTTTATCTTAATATTAATACCAATCCAGTTGGCTGCATTTAAAATTTTCGCAAAATATTCGGGATAACCGTTTTTCCACCAGCCTACTCTTGTTTTGTCGGGATAGTATATACCGGCAATATAGTTTCCCTGTAATGAGTCGCCTGAGTATTTTTCTTCAAAATTTCCCCTTCCTCCAATATGTCCGTTAGCGATGCTGAAAATGCTTTCTGCAATCCTGTTTTTTGCAGGAATAAATTCATTCTCGATAATATCCCAGTCATCGTATTTTATATGAAATTCCATATTTTTTGCCTGTTTTATTTTATCCCCTTTATTTTCAAGTCAGGTACCAAATCGGTTAATTTTTGAAGAGAAAAATTCTGAAACCCGGGAATAACGACCCGGGCATTATTCAGAATTTTATAATCACCTATCCCTATGCAATGCATTTTTGCATTACCCGCAGCTTCAATTCCTGCAATGGCATCTTCAAAAACTAAACACTCCGAAGCATTAACACCTAGCAGTTGTGCTCCTTGTAGAAATACTTCGGGGTTTGGTTTAGCATGAGTAACACTGTTGCCATCAACAACTGCATCGAAAAATTTTTCGATGTTGAGTTGTTTCAGAATCAGCGGAGTATTTTTACTTGCTGATCCAATGGCGGATTTAATCCCTGTTTTTTTTATTTCACCCAAAAAATGCAATACGCCCGGCAGTATTTCGGATGGAGTCATTTTTTTTATGTACGATACATACAACGCGTTTTTTTGTGCAGCCAATTTATCTTTTTGATCATTGGGTAAGGCAATTCCTCCAATACTGAGTAAAATATTGAGTGATTCCATTCGGCTTACTCCTTTAAGTTTTTCGTTATGTTCGGGAGTAAAGTCAAAACCCAATTGTTTTGCCAAATGTTTCCAGGCTATATAATGATACTTTGCTGTATCAACTATCACGCCGTCTAAGTCGAATATGAATGCACGTATTTTTGTCATACTATAATATCAAATATTTTCGGGTGCAGCATTGTCGTTAACAAAAAGCACCGAAATGGCAGCAACAACCAATGATCCGCCACCAAATACCAGTGCGTAAATCGCTTCACCGTTAAACACATCTTTTACTAAAAACCCGAGTATTGTTGCAGCCAGAATTTGCGGTATCACAATAAAAAAATTGAAAATGCCCATATATATCCCCATTTTATTTTCGGGTAACGATCCGGTAAGAATTGCATAGGGCATTGATAATATTGATGCCCAGGCAATACCAATCCCAATCATAGGAATCCAAAGCAGATTAATATCGTTAAACAAATAAATTGAAGCTAAGCCTGCAGCACCTAACAACAAGCATATTGCATGGGTAACTTTGCGGCTTGTATATTTGGCAAGTACCGGCAGTAAAAAAGCTACCAGAGCTGCTACTCCGCTGTAAATGCCAAACAGTACCCCAACCCAGTCGGCACCTTCGTTATACAGAGCCGATTGTGTATCGCTGGTGTGCAAAATGTGGCTTGTTACACCTGCGGTGGTATATATCCACATCGAAAACAAAGCCATCCATGTAAAAAATTGTACAACAGCCAGCTGCTGCATGGTTTTTGGCATTTTCAGCAGATCCGAAAATACTTCGACCAACGCATTTTTTGTATGTCCTTTTTGTTTTAGAAATACCGAGAAAAACATCAAAATACCAGCAAGGAGCAAAATAAAACCAACAATGTACATTTCCTTTTCGAGCGAAAAGTAGTAGGTAATAAAAGTGAGAATTGCACCTAAAATACTTAATATAGATCCCAGTTTTATGTATGCATCATTTTTTGCCAGAGATTCGTTGCTGCTTGTTTCGCTATTTTGTTTTTCGTTGGCTTTTAATTTATCAAATTCGGCCAGTTGTTCGGGCGAATATTCTTTAGTAGTTAAAATGGTAACTAATACTGTTGAAAAAAACACAGCACCGCCAATATAAAAAGCCCATTTAACCGAAGGCGGTATTTCTCCGGCAACTTCAGAAGTATTGGGTATATTAAACCAATTTGTAAGAATATAGGGTAATGCCGAAGCAACAACAGCCCCCAGGCCAATAAAAAAGCTTTGCATGGCAAAACCCATGGTGCGTTGTGAGTTCGGCAGCATATCGCCTACAAACGCTCTGAAAGGCTCCATCGAAATATTTATTGATGCATCCATAATCCAGAGCATTCCGGCGGCAATCCATAATACCGGCGAGTTTGGCATAATAAATAAAGCAATTGAAGCCAATATGGCTCCGGCCAAAAAATAGGGACGTCTGCGGCCAAGTTTTGTCCAGGTTTTATCACTGTAATGTCCAATAATGGGTTGAATAATTAACCCGGTTATAGGCGCGGCAATCCAAAGTATTGCTAGATTATCAATTTCGGCTCCGAGGGTTTGAAATATTCTGCTCACATTGGCATTTTGCAACGCAAAGCCAAATTGAATTCCAAGAAATCCAAAGCTCATATTCCATATCTGCCAAAAGCTGAGTCTGGGCTTTTTGCTCATTACGTTATGTGTTTTTGATTGTTGAATCCATAGCTTTACTATTACGCGTATGGAAAATTTGCGTTGATTCTGGAAAGAAATAAGAAATTAGCCAATACGGCTAACTATAAAATGTAGAATAATTGCACTTCAAATGTACGTATTGATTTTTTCTTTTGCAATACTTAAAGGGGTTTGAGCTATTGTAAGGGCAGGTTTTAAACAGAAAAATACATATAAAAATACCATTTCAAACGTTTGCGACAGATCTGAAAATTTTTCAATAAAAAGGTGTTTTTTTTCTTATGTGGTATTTTTGATAACAAAGTTGAGATATACAATATATTTATAAAATCGATTCGCGTATTACAAGTTCGGTTTCGATATAATGTTTTTCGGGTTTATATTCATTTAATTTGTTGTTGATACGATGGATAAGAATTTCGGCAGCTTTTTTTCCCATTTCGTAGCCATTTTGATCGATGGTTGTGAGCGGCGGATCGGTAAGTAAAGCATTTTGTCCATTACCAAAGCCGGCTACACCAACTTGATTGGGGATTTTAATTTTATGCTTTTTCAGAGCTTTTATTACTCCAAGTGCAGTTAGGTCGTTTACTGCAAAAATTCCATCGGGCAAATTTTTTTCGGCAATCATTTGTTCAACTGTTTGCGATGCAATTTCAAACTTGTCGGCAAATACAATATTCTTTTCGCTTATTTCGAGATCATTATCGCGCATAGCATCTTCGAAACCTTTGCGACGTAAATATCCAATTTGCAAGTTTTGGGCTGCAGCCAAATGGTATATTTTTTTGTGGCCGCGATTTATCATGTATTCGACAATACGGTATGCCGCATTATAATCGTCAATAATAATTTGGTCGCAGGGAAAATTGTTTGTTGCCCGATCGAAAAAAACTACTGGGATATTGTTTTGCTGAAAAAAATGCAAATGGTCAAAATCAACTGTTTCTTTTGATATCGAAACCAACAGTCCATCAACTCTGTTGGAGTATAGCATATTTGCATTTGATTTTTCACGATCGTACAATTCGTTGCTTTGGCATATCATCATATTATAACCAGCATTGTAAGCAACATCTTCGATACCGCTTATAACCGATGAAAAAAAGAAATGAACAGTTTCGGGAATGATTACGCCAATAGTATTACTGCGAGAGTGTTTTAAGCTCAGAGCAATAGCATTTGGCTGGTAATTGAGTTTTTGTGCAAGCTCCTGAACTTCTTTTTTTGTTTCGGGACTAATGTCGGGGTGATCTTTTAATGCCCTTGAGACTGTTGATGGAGATATTCCTAACTCTCGTGCTATATCTTTAATTGTAATTTGGCTGCTTCTCATATTTTTTAAATCATACCCTAAAGTTATAAAATAAAATTACTCGAAGGTAGTCTATCTTAAGCATATTAATATTTTATCGGCAAGGTCAATATGCTGTAAAACATATTTGGCGCAAACGTTTGCGGAATCGTTTGCGTTCATTTTTCTTCTGTTTATGTACTAAAGTCGTAGATTTTGTAGGTTAAAATACCTTAAATTGTACTTGATTCTGAAAAAGGAATGATAAAAAAGAATAATTGCACTCTTTTTTTATTGATTTATTACTGAACAAAAATTTAAAATATGCAAAAACTTCATTACAAGAATCATTTTTATTAACACACACTTATAAATAATTGTATTCTTTTTTAAAATGTTTGTTTACTCATAGTGAAAAGAAAACAAGCTCTTTAATTATACAAGAGATATTTTCTGATGCTATGTTGTTTAAAAAATATTAAATAATTACTTATGAAAAAACAACTTACAATTTACTTGTTCATGTTAGCGATGGCCATTACACAATTTGTTTCGGCTCAGGAAATATCGTTAACCGGAACAGTTACCGATAAAGCAACAGGTGAACCTTTACCGGGAGTATCGGTAGTAATAAAAGGAACAACACAAGGAACTGCTACAGACTTTGATGGAGCATACCAACTTGATGTACCTTCAGGTTCATCATTGGTATTTTCATTTATAGGTTACAGTACAGTTGAGCATACAATTGTTAGCCAAAATGTGCTCAATGTTCAAATGGACTCTGAATATGAACAGCTCGACGAACTGATTGTAAT
>CAZARW010000096.1:0-8329 GCA_964487645.1 uncultured Prolixibacteraceae bacterium | reverse complement strand
GACAAATTGAAGGTTGGTTTATTGGCCCACGTGTAGAAATGCTTACTCCCTGGAGCACAAATGCAGTTGAAATTACCCAAAATATGGGAATTACCGGCATTACCCGCATCGAAGAATACATAAAAGCTAAAGATGAAAAAACAGCATACGACCCCATGCTGCAACGCATGTACAAAGGCCTCGACCAATCCATTTTTACCATAAACAAACAACCTGAACCTATTATTAATGTTGAAAATATTGACGAATACAACATTCAAGAAGGACTTGCACTAAGCAAAGAAGAGGTTGAATACCTTGAATCGGTAGCCAAACTCCTGGAACGCCCGCTAACCGATAGCGAAGTATTTGGTTTTTCGCAGGTAAACAGCGAACATTGCCGCCACAAAATTTTTAACGGTACATTTATTATCGACGGTGAAGAAAAAGAACTGTCGCTTTTTAAGCTCATTAAGAAAACCACAGCTACCAACCCCAACAAAATTGTTTCGGCATATAAGGATAACTGCTCGTTTGCCGAAGGGCCGGTTGTTGAACAATTTGCACCACGCACACAAGATAAACCCGATTACTTTGAAGTAAAAGATATAAAAACCGTGTTGTCGCTAAAAGCCGAAACACACAACTTCCCTACTACTGTTGAGCCGTTTAACGGTGCAGCAACCGGCACAGGTGGCGAAATACGCGATCGCATTGCCGGAGGTAAAGGAGCACTGCCCATTGCCGGAACAGCAGTATACATGACTGCCTACCCACGCCTTGGTGAAGACCGCGAGTGGGAAAATCAAAACCCTGCCCGCCCCTGGCTGTATCAAACCCCCGAGGAAATCCTCATAAAAGCATCGAACGGTGCCAGCGACTTTGGAAACAAATTCGGGCAACCGCTGATTAACGGCAGCGTACTCACTTTTGAACATTTCGAAAACAACAAGAAATTTGCTTTCGACAAGGTAATTATGCTTGCCGGCGGTATTGGCTTTGGAAAAAAAGAAGACAGTCTGAAAGATACTCCCGAACCCGGACAAAAAGTTGTATTGCTTGGTGGCGACAACTACCGTATTGGTATGGGCGGTGGCGCAGTTTCGTCGGTAGCCACAGGCGAGTTTGAAAATAAAATCGAACTAAACGCAGTACAACGTGCAAACCCCGAAATGCAAAAAAGGGTATATAACGCAATTCGCGCCTTAAGCGAAAGCTATAAAAATCCGATTGTTTCGATACACGACCATGGTGCCGGCGGCCACCTGAACTGCCTCAGCGAGCTGGTTGAAGAAACCGGTGGTGTGATCAATATTGATAAATTACCCGTAGGCGACCCTACTCTTTCGTTAAAAGAAATTGTTGGTAACGAATCGCAGGAACGCATGGGGCTGGTTATTAAAGAAGAACACATTGATACCCTTAAAAAAATTGCCGAACGCGAACGGGCACCCATTTATGTAATTGGCGAAACAACCAACGACATGCAATTCACTTTCAGGAAAAACGAAACCGGCGAAAAGCCCATAAACTGGAAACTGGAACACATGTTTGGGAATCCGCCAAAAACAATAATGAACGACAAAAAGACCGAGGCAAATTTTGCTCCGGTAACGTATACAAAAGAAGAAATACAACATTATACCGAACAAGTACTGCAACTTGAAAATGTAGCATGTAAAGACTGGCTCACCAATAAAGTTGACCGCTCGGTAACCGGCCGTATAGCAAAACAGCAAACAGCAGGCGAACTTCAGCTCCCCCTTAACAACCTGGGAGTAATTACACTCGACTACAAAGGCAAAAGCGGGCTTGCATCGTCAATAGGACACGCACCTGCAGCAGGGCTTATTAATGCTGCCAATGGCTCAATACTTTCGATTGCCGAAGCACTTACAAACATAATTTGGGCTCCGCTTAGCGACAAAATCCGCAGCATCAGCATGAGTGCCAACTGGATGTGGCCATGCAAAAACGAAGGCGAAGATGCACGCATATACGACGGAGTTCAAGCTGCAAGCGATTTTGCAATTGCACTGGGGGTAAATATCCCTACCGGAAAAGATTCCTGCTCAATGACCCAAAAATACAAGGACGATGTGGTGTATTCGCCCGGAACGGTTATTATTTCGGCATCGGGAGAAGTGAGCAACGTGAAAAAAATTATTGAACCTGTACTGGTTGAAGAAAAACCTTTATTCTATCTTGATTTTTCGAAAGCTCCTAAAGAGCTTGGAGGAAGTGCTTTTGCACAGGCTGTTAACAAACTGGGGACTGCTACTCCAACAGTAAGCGATGCTGCATACTTTGTAAAAGCATTTAATGCCATTCAGCAATTAATCGAAGATGAAAAAATATACAGCGGCCACGATGTAGGCGGTGGCGGACTTATTACCACAGTGCTCGAAATATGTTTCACTAACAATCACAGCGGGCTTTCGCTCGACCTTAGTGCGCTTGCCGAAGCCGATACTGTAAAACTGCTCTTTGCCGAAAATCCGGCCATTATTTTTCAGGCCGATGAACAAACTGCCACAGCATTAAATGCACAGGGCATTGAAGCAATAAAAATTGGGATTCCTACACAAAACCCAACAGTTACAATTAAAAACAACGTTGACGAACACGTTTTTGATGTGCCAAGCCTGCGCGACTTGTGGTTTAAAACATCGTACCTGCTCGATCGCAATCAAAGCACCCCCGCACTGGCACTTGAGCGTTTCGAAAACTATAAAAAGAATGAACTAAAATACAATTTTGGAACTTTCGACGGTAAAGCCGAAAGCTACGGCATTGACCTTAATCGCCGAAACGAAAGTGGTATAAAAGCTGCCATTATTCGTGAAAAGGGAGTTAATGGCGACCGCGAAATGGCTTACAGTCTTTACCTTGCCGGTTTCGATGTGAAAGATGTGCACATGACCGACCTTATTGCAGGCCGCGAAGACCTGAGCGATGTTAACATGATTGTTTTTGTTGGTGGTTTTTCTAACTCCGATGTGCTTGGCTCGGCCAAAGGTTGGGCAGGAGCTTTTAAATACAACGAGAAAGCCCGTGTTGCCCTCGAAAACTTTTATAAGCGTGAAGACACGCTAAGCCTTGGGATTTGTAACGGCTGTCAGTTAATGGTTGAACTCAACCTTGTGTATCCCGGAATGAAACAAAAACCGGTAATGCAGCACAACAGTAGCCACAAATTCGAATCGAGTTTTCTGAATGTTACCATTGAGCCCAACAACTCGGTAATGATGAGCAGCATGGCCGGAAAAACCCTGGGGGTTTGGATTGCACACGGTGAAGGAAAATTCAGTTTGCCCGCAGGCGAAGAGGCTTATAACATTGCCGTAAAATATACCAACAAAGGCTACCCCGGCAACCCCAACGGTTCGGATTTTGACACTGCGGGTATATGCTCGGCCGATGGACGCCACTTTGCCATGATGCCGCACCTTGAACGAGCAGTATTTCCCTGGCAATGGGGCTACTACCCTGCCAAGCGTAAAGCCGATGAAATTACTCCATGGGTTGAAGCATTTGTAAATGCCCGCGATTGGATTTTTGAGAAGAAATAAAAATTTCAATAATACAGATAAAGAGGGTTAATTTGTTGAATATGCAATTAACCCTTTATTTTATCTGCAACCGGCTCCCTAAAATTAAGGTATGCGATAAAACAAAAAAGGATTCAATAGTGATTCGCAAACACGTTGATCCTTAGTATTTATTCTGAATTTTATGTATATATAAATCAATAAAGAATAAAAACTATTTTGAATAAGCGTTATCAATTAATGTCGATAATTCGATAAAACGCACAATCTATTTCAGTATACAGTTGCAGGCAAACTTTCTTTTTCTGGTTTTTTCTGATACAACAATTCACATAAAACAAGTAGCCTCGCATCCATATAATTCGATCCGGTAAAGCAAACCAAAATTGCAGTTTTCAGTCGCTTATTACTACCCTGCCAAGCATAAATCCGATGAAATTACTCAGTGAGTTGAAGCATTTGTAAATGCCCGCGATTGGATTTTTGAGAAGAAATGGATTTTATTAAAGTATTTGATTTTTATTTTTCCGGTGATCGCTCATGATGTGCAAATCGCGTTGGGAGAAAGGTATTGTTACTCCATTTTCTCTGAATTTTTGATCGATGGCAAAGCGAAGCTTGCTTTTAATCTGCTCAACAAAAAATGAATTGCTTGACCAGAAAAACAATTTGAAATCGAGCGATGAATCACCAAAATCTTCGAAACGGACAAAGGGACGAGGATTTTTAACCACTTCGTTGCACTCATCGGCACATTCGAGTAAAACCTTCTCAACCAAACGAACGTCGGAACCGTAAGCAACTCCAACAGCCACATTAAAGCGGCTTTTTTGATCCATATGACTCCAGTTAATTACATTATCGGTAGTAAACTTTGAGTTAGGAATAATAAGAATAATGTTGTCGCGTTCAACAACTTTTGTAGTTCGAACACCAATATCTTAAACTCGCCCAACCACATCACCTACCTGTACAACATCGTTTACCTTTATTGATCCATCAAACAAAATAATGATACCCGAGAAAAAATCGTTAAAAATATTTTGCAAACCAAATCCAACACCAACCAACAGAGCCGAGATGGAGGCAATAAAGAAGGTTAATTTTAACCCTATAGAACCAATTGCGATTAGTATACCAATAATCCAGATAAAATATTTAGTGATTTGCAAAACCGACTTCCCTTTGCCGTAATCGAGGTTATCCCTGATAATTTTCCGGTTCATGAAAAAATCAACAACCAGAACAACAATCCGAATAACAAAGAAAATAACAAACAATCCAAACAGCTTTTGAACAGTAAATGTTACAACATCGCCGGAGTATATTTCATAATTGAAAAAATCTTTTGTATTAACATTTTCGGCTCTAAGAAGAATAATCAAGCCCACTATCCAAACAATATAGCTTGCTGCACGTGCAATAAGTTTTCGGAGCTTATCGCTAAAATTATGAAACAATCTATGCCTCTTTATAAAGCGAACAACAAGCCAATTCATTACCGAAATAGCAATTATTCCGGCAAGTAAAATGATTGCTTGAGTAATTGTTACACTAAACTCGCCCATTGTAATAAAGCGTGCATCGCCAAAAAATGCAAAAATATTGTTTACCATAACTTTAACTATCTAACGATTCTTCAATTAATTTTCCAAGAATTATTGTACTTATGTTTTCTGAAAGGTTTCCGTTATATGCAAACGAAATATGCCCGGTTTCTTCCGAAACAATAACAACCAGGGCATCGGTAGCCTGACTCATACCCACCGCAGCCCGGTGACGCAATCCCAATTTTTTGTTTTTTATACGCTTATTTGTAACCGGCAACACACAACGCGCTGCTTTTATTGTATTTCCATGAACAATTACAGCGCCATCGTGCAAAGGGCTGTTTTTAAAAAAAATGGTTTCCAAAAGCGGTACCGAAAGTTCGGCGTTAAGAACTTCGCCGGTATCGATAAACTCTTTTAGTTCTGATTTATTTGTTAATACAATTAAGGCTCCTGTTTTTGAGCGGCTCATTAATTCACAAGCCGACAATACTTTTTTTATCTGCTCGTTATCGATTGAAGATTGATTTGAATGAGAAAAAATATTTTCGAGCGACAATCCCTTACTAAAAAGATTATATCGAGTTCCGAGTAATAAAAACATTTTACGGATTTCTTGTTGAAAAACAACAATGAGAGCAAGAACACCGGCAGCTATAACCTGTCCCATAATGCTTCCCATCATTTCCATGTTGAGGCCTTTGATTATAATCCATGTAATATAAAACAACAAGATCCCTAAAAAAATATTGAATGCTGCAGTTCCTTTTATTGCCTGATATAGCTTATACAACAACAATGCAACAAGTAATATATCAACAATATCGAGTAATCGTATATTTATAAATGATAATATCATATCGAATATTCTTTTACTTTTTCAAAAATTTTAATAGCATCACCAGCTTCTTGAACATCGTGTACACGCAAAATATTTGCACCTGCATTTAAAGCTAAAGTATTAAGGACAATAGTGCCCGGTAAGCTTTGCTCGGCCGATTTTTCAAGAAATCTATATATCATCGACTTACGCGAGATGCCTACCAACAAAGGTAGCTCAAAAAACCGAAAAGCATCGAGATGATTAAAAAGCTCATAATTGTGGTCGATACTTTTACCAAAGCCAAATCCGGGGTCAACAATTACATCGCAAACTCCCAATGAATGCAATTGCCTGATTTTTTCACTCAAAAAACGTATAACATCTTTAGTTACATTAGCATACGATGGATTATTTTGCATTGTCTGAGGGGTTCCCTGCATATGCATCAAAATATAAGGAACACGAAGTTTTGCAACTGTCTCAAACATATTATCATCGAGCGATCCGGCCGAAATATCGTTCACAATACAATCGCCGTAACTCTCAATCATACTTTTAACAACTTCACTTCTAAATGTATCGATCGAGAGAATAATATCAGGAAATTTTTGTTTTATTTTACTAACTACCGGATGCAAACGCTTCAATTCTTCGCTAAGCGAAGGCACAACAGCCCCCGGACGTGTAGAGCAGGCTCCAACATCAATAATTGATGCTCCCTGCGATATCATATTACAGGCATGTTCAACAGCCGATACCGGCTTTGAAAAACGCCCGCCATCGTAAAACGAATCGGGTGTTACATTAAGAATGCCCATTATAAGCGGCTTGTTAAAATAGATTAGTTCACCGTTATATTGAAGCGTTTTTTTACTTTGAAAATATTTATTGACTGTATTATCGTTTACCATACTTGTATTCAGCTTGATAAATAGTGTATAGCACAAAACTACAATAATTCAATTTTAATATTCTTATTTTTTGCTACTTTTATTCGCTAAAAATTTGAGATTATTATGCAGAAAACCATCGATCAATACAAGCACATTATTTCGCTGTGCAGCAATGTTTTTGAAGACAAAATGAAAGATTACGGTATTGCCTGGCGCATACTCCGCCCCTCGTCGATGACCGATCAGATATACATTAAAGCCCAGCGAATACGAAGCATTGAAGAAAAGGGACTGCAAAAAATTGCCGACGATGTACGCTCCGAATACATAGGCATTATTAATTACTGCTCAATGGCAATTATTCAGCTCGAATTGGGGGCTTCCGAAACCGAAGACCTTTCGCCACAAGAAACCATGAAAAAATATTTACACAATTTACATACTGCACTTGAGTTAATGACTCTGAAAAACCACGATTATAGCGAAGCCTGGCGAAATATGCGTATTAGCTCGTATACCGACCTTATACTCATGAAACTTAAGCGTATAAAACAAATCGAAAACAATGCTGGTCAAACAATTGCTTCGGAAGGTATTGATGCCAATTATCTCGATATGATTAATTATGCTGTTTTTGCTTTAATTAAAATTGAATTTGGCGAAGAATAAGCGTTTTATCAATCAACATTTTTTGTGTTATTTACAATATTGCTAATTTTGATTTTTTCAATCAAATGCTCTGTTTTTTTCTATTTGCTTGCAAAACCAAGAATATTTTTAACAAATACTTAATTAACACAATACAATGAAATATTTTCGAAATATAATTCGCATTTTACTTGGACTTACATTTATGTTTTCGGGCTTTGTTAAAGGGATTGATCCCCTTGGCTCGACTTACAAATTTATTGACTATTTTACTGCATTTGGAACCGAATGGGCAAATACTCTTGCCTTTGCCCTGGCAATTATTTTGTCCATAGCCGAATTTGCCATAGGTGCAGCATTACTCATGAATTTCAGAACACGGCTTTTTTCGTGGCTTGCCTTAATTTTCATGGGCTTCTTCCTAATACTCACATTGTATAGTGCCCTTGAAAATCCTGTAAGCGATTGTGGCTGCTTTGGCGATGCAATTATTTTATCAAACTGGAATACTTTCTATAAAAACATTGTTCTTACTGCAATGGCTGTATTTATAGTAATTGTAAGAACCCGGTTCAGAAACAAAACCGAATTTGTTTTTCAAAACCTGAGTTTTGCATTTATTCTGCTTGTTTTTATTTCACTGCAACTGCACTCGTATTATCATTTACCTATATGTGATTTTCGGCCATACAAAATTGGGAACAATATTCCTGAACTAATGATCATTCCCGAAAATGCTCCCACCGATGAATATAAAACTGAATTTATTTATCGCAATATAAAATCAGGAAAAGAAAAAACATTTAACGAAAAAAATTATCCCTGGCAAGATACACTTAACTGGGAATTTGTTGATGCTACTTCGGTATTGGTAAAAAAAGGATA
>CAZARW010000095.1:0-8485 GCA_964487645.1 uncultured Prolixibacteraceae bacterium | reverse complement strand
ATGGCGTACAAAAGAAAACTGATAAAACAGGTGCTGTATCGCATATTACATCCGATGATTTAAGCATTGGAGCAATTACCGATCCATTGCAAACAATAACAGGTAAAGCATCGGGCGTTGTTGTAACCAAAGGAGGAGGTAATCCAACCGATGATGCAAAAATTAAAATCAGAGGTAGTGCCGGTATTAGTGGAGCTACCAATACAAATCCACTTTATGTAATTGATGGAGTACCGGGTGCCGATCCGAATATGGTTTCTCCTGGTAACATCGAATCATTCAACATTCTTAAAGATGCTGCCTCAACAGCAATATATGGATCGCAGGGTGCAAATGGTGTTATTCTTATCACAACTAAAAGTGGTAAATCGGGCGAAGGTGTTATGAACTTTTCTTCAACTACATCAATTAACCAGGTTGCCAATAAAGTTGATTTGCTCTCGGCTGCCAAGTATAAAGAGTATGCAACAAAATATGAACTCAACGATATTTTTGTTGATGGCGGCGGCGAAACCGATTGGCAGGACGAAATTTTCAGAACAGCTATTAGCCAGCAATACAATTTAAATGTAAGCGGAGGCAACGATAAAAGCACTTATTTTGCTTCGGTATCGCATCAAGATAACGAAGGAATAATTAAGCAATCGTCGCGTAAACGTACTATCGGAACATTAAACGTTACCCATAAAGCACTCAACGATAAATTAATTGTAAAAGGAGGCTTAAACGTAACGTTTGAAGAGGATCATCTTGTTCAGTTGGGATCGAACTCCCGCGATGATATTATTTATCAGACTTATCGACGCAACCCTACCGATATGGTGCGAACCGAAGATGGTGAATTTACATACGAGAGGGTGAACGATAATCGTGGATTTGATTATGTTCATCCACTGGGAATATTGTTTGATCAAACCCGAATGGATCAACGGAAAAAGATGCTGGGAAATATTTCGTTAGATTATGAACTTGCAAAAGGATTGCATTTTAAAGTTGCTTCAAGTTATTTATCGTCTGATAAGGAATATACTTATTTCAGGCCGGTAGGAGTTTATGGAGGACAAGGAAACGATAGTGGCGAGGGTCAGCGTTATTACGAAGTGTCGACACAAAAAACACTTGAAAGTACACTGAATTATAATACTTCAGTAAACGATATGCATAATATCGATTTTCTTGCCGGTTACTCATGGCAGGAAAACAATTTTTCGAAATTTGGATTGAATGCACGCAACTCGCAATCGGCTACAGTAGGAGCTGACAATATGAAATCGTTTTTAGATATTCAATATGGCGATGCAAGTTCCGAAGCGAATATGTCGCGCTTAATTGGTTTCTTTGGAAGGATAGCATACAATTATCAAAATAAATACTATCTGGGAGGATCTATCAGAACCGATGGATCGTCGAAATTTGGAGAAAACAACAAGTGGGGTATATTCCCTACAGCATCGATTGGCTGGAATATGCAAAACGAAAGCTTTTTAGGCGATGCAGCATGGCTCGATCAGTTAAAACTCCGAGCCAGTTATGGTGTCTCGGGTAATCAGTCGTTTGGATCATATTTCAGTAAGAGTATTTTCGATCCGGGCGATATTGTAATCGATCCTATTAGCGGAAACCCTGTTTTGGTATGGTCTACTCAACGTAATGCTAACCCAAACCTTAAGTGGGAACAAACAGCCGAAATGAACCTGGGTATCGACTTTGCACTTTTCAATAGTCGCTTATCGGGTAGCCTCGAGGCCTACAGCAAAAACACAACCGATATGCTTAACGAATATTCGGTACCTGTACCTCCAAATAAGTATCCAAAAACATGGGCAAACTCAGGAGCAATGACTAACAAGGGTATTGAGTTTTATGTTACAGCACATGTTGTAAATAATAAAAACTTAAGCTGGAAAACTACTCTGGGAGCTTCGCGAAATGTTGGTAAAATTACCGACCTTGGAGAACACTGGTCCGAAAACGACTCAAAACAAGGTTGGATTTCGGGTCAAGGTATTGTTGGAGGCGATAACTGGACAATGTTTGTTGATTCGGGACAGGGAATTGGTGATTTCTTTCTGTACGAATTTGCCGGAATCGATGATGGCGATGCTCTGTATGTTAACAGATTTAAAGAGAAAGATACTGAACCCGATTCGGTTAAAGCCGGTAAAATGCTTACTATCGAAGATCGATATGTTGCCGGAAACGCAACTCCCGATATTGAACTTTCGTGGTCAAACAATTTCAGATTGTATAAAAACTGGACTTTAGATTTTTCGTTCCGCGGTTTATTCGGACAACAGGTATACAACCATACACGAGGCTATTTCTCGTCGCCTATTTTCTTTCCCGATGCAAACGTAATGGAAAGTGCTACAAAATACATGGACGAAGGATTTTTTGACCAGTTTACAATTCCATCTGATGAATTTTTAGAAAACGCTTCGTTTGTCAGACTTGAGCACTTATCGTTGGGATACACAATCAACTTTAACAACAATAAGTATATAAAAGATCTGAAGTTGTCGCTTGTAGGAAACAACCTTCTGTTGTTTACAAATTATTCGGGCGCCGACCCCGAAATGACTATCGACGGTTTAGGTTATGGTGTTGATACTTTCAGCCTGTACCCAAAAAGCAAAACTGTAAGTTTTAGTATTAGTGCAACATTTTAAAATTGAGAGATATGAAATTTAGATATGTATATAGTATTATTCTGATTGCATTTGCAGTAGGATGTACTAACCTTGATGAAACTTTGTATTCAGGGATAAACGAAACCGATTATCCGCAAATCGAGAATCAGGCTGCAGTAACTCACCTTTCGAGTTACGATGCTTTGGCCGATTTATTCGACGATGGCGGGTATTGGTACCTCACACAAGAGCTTACCTCCGATGAATTGGTTGGCCCCACAAGAGGTGCCGACTGGTACGATGGTGGTAAATGGCTCGAACTGCAATATCACACTTGGTCAAATTCGGCCGATGCTGTTCAACTTATGTGGAATAAGCTTTGGGAAGGTATTGCCGAAGCCAACTCAATACTTGATAAAATTGTTAGCGAAGAAGAATCAGCTCTTCGAATTAAAGCCGAAGTTGAAACAATCCGGTCATTGTATTATTTCTGGCTTTTCGATAATTACGGCGATGTGCCTTATCTTACTTCGTATTTTTCGGCACCTGAGCAACCTTTCAGAAATAAGCGAGCTGCAATTTTCGATAGCTTAACCGTTATACTCGAAAACAATTATGCAATGCTCAATTCGGTTCAAAACCCAACGTATAAAAGTTTTGCTTCGAAAGAAATGGCACTTACCCTGTTAGCAAAGCTGTATTTAAACGGTGCTGTGTATGCCGGAAACGAGAACAACAATTATTATCAAAAAACCATTGAGTATTGCGATCAATTGCTGGCTATGGATTATTTAAGCCTTGCAGATAACGTGATGGACTTGTTTAAAGTTGAAACCAGTGGCACTTCGTCCGAAATCATTTTTATGGTTCCTTTTGACGAAACAAATAAACCGGGTTTCAGATTGCACATGCGCTCGTTGGGATATAAAAGTAAACTTACTTTTAATATGACAGATGAACCTTGGAACGGATTTGCAGTTATACCTACTTTTTTCGACAAATACGAAGAAGGTGATGTTCGACGCGAAGGATATTTTCTTTTTGGGCCACAATTTGATTATTTAGGCGAACCGATTATTGATGCAAAGGCCGAAAAACAAATCGACTTTAGTCCGAATATGATCATTCCTGAAATGACTACCGCAAATATGCAAACCGAAGGAATTAGCAGTTTTAATATGACACACGATGGTGCACGGGTTAAAAAATACGAAGTGTATGCAAAAGCAAAACAGGAGCTTACTGTGAATTTTCCGGTTTTCAGACTTGCCGATGTTGTGTTTATGAAAGCCGAAGCCGAATTGCGTTTGAATGGATCTGTTTCGGCCGAAACCATGAGCTATGTAAACAAAATTTGGACCAGAGCAAATCAAACACCTCCTGCCGGTGGTTTAACTCTCGACAATATTCTCGACGAAAGGGGTAAGGAACTTTTTGCCGAAGGACATCGCCGAAATGATATGATCCGCTTTGGAACATTCGATCAACCATTCTGGGCAATGGGACAAACAAACATGACAGGTGTTCCTGAACCCAACGATGTTCAAAATATATTCCCAATACCGCTTAGTGCTATTTCGAGTAATCCAAACCTCGAAGCAGCTCCTCAGTAATAAATATTGAAAACAGAAATTGCGAATTTTTAAGAGACTGTCTGCCTAAGGCAGTCTCTTATTTTTATTGTAACTTACACTGATTATGTGTTTGTTTATTCAAAATGATTAATATCGATATAAATGCTTAATAAAAAATATTTGTTGGCTTTTGTTTTTATACTCTTTGCTGCAATATTGCATGCACAGATAACAACTACTCCAACAATACCGGTTACAAATCAGGCTCTTATTATTCGCTTCGATTCAAATAACGATAGCCGTCTGGGTTATTTTACAGGCGATTTGTATGCACATACCGGAGTTGGTATTGATGGTGGCGATAACTGGCAATATGTTATAGGCCAGTGGAACAATAACAATACACAGCCAAAATTAGCATATAAAGGCAATGGAATATATGAATTGGCTATTACGCCTACAATAACCGAATTTTATAATGTACCGTCAAATCAAAAGATAAAAAATGTGTCGATGGTTTTCCGATCAACCGACGGGAGTAAACAAACCAACGATATTTTTATTGATGTTTCACAACCGGGTTTATCTGTAGTAATATCAAATATTTCGCAATATTCAGTTTTCGGTATTAACGAAAATTTTTCTATTCAGATTCACTCAAGTGCCGAGGCTGTTCTTTCGTTATTTATCGATTCAGTACAAATTGAACAAAATACTGCATTGCAGCTCGAAACTGTTTATGCTTTTAACCAACCGGGTATGCACACATTAATTGCAAGCGCTCAACGCAACGATACCATCTCGGCCGATACGATACAAGTGTTTGTACGCAGCGAAACAGTAAACGAACCACTCCCTCAAAAAGCAGTAAAGGGAATATCGTACCCCGATAATCAATCGGTTAGGCTTGTTTTATGGGCTCCTCACAAACAACATTTTTTTGTACTTTGCGATGCAAACAACTGGTTGCCTGATAACAATTACCAAATGAAAAAAGATGGAGACTACTTTTGGATTGAAATTGACGAACTTGAAACAGGACAAGAATATGCTTTTCAGTATTTTATCGATGGCGAAAAACGACTTGCCGATCCGTATACAAATAAAATACTCGACCCCGAACACGATAGCTATATCAGCAGCCAAACATATCCCAATTTACTTGCATATCCTTACAGTAAAACAACCGGTATTGTTTCGGTATTTCAGCCCGGTAAACAACAATACACATGGCAACATCCCGGGGTTGAAATTGCTCCAAACGAACAACTTGTAATTTACGAATTGCTTGTGCGTGATTTTTCCGATGAGCATAGTTTTGCCGCAGTCAGGCAAAAGCTCGATTATCTTGAAAGCTTACACATTAACGTGCTTGAGCTTATGCCTGTAAATGAGTTTGAAGGAAATATCGGGTGGGGATATAATCCATCGTTTTACTTTGCTCCCGACAAATATTACGGCCCCGAAAACGAATTAAAAAAACTCATTGATGAATGCCACCAACGAAATATTGCTGTGGTTATTGATATGGTTTTAAATCACAGTTACGATTTGTGTCCCTTTGTACAAATGTATTTCGAAAACGGAAATGTTACCGAACAAAATCCCTGGTACAATACACAATCAAACTTTTTAAACCCCGATGCTCAATGGGGTAACGATTTTAATCACGATTCGGAAGCAACAAAGGAATTAATTGACAGCATTAACAATTTTTGGCTTAGCGAATTTAATGTTGATGGTTTTCGCTTTGATTTTACCAAAGGATTTTCAAATACTCCTTATGGATTATCAAGCTGGGGGAGCGCATACGATGCCGAACGTGTTTCAAATCTTAAGCGAATGGCTACGCAAATATGGACTAATCATCCCAACACTCTCGTAATTTTTGAACACTTATCCGATAACAACGAGGAAACTGAACTGGCAAATCATGGAATATTGCTCTGGGGAAATATGAACTATAATTATACCGAGGCAGCAATGGGGTATAATCAAAATTCCGATTTATCGTGGGGATATTACCAAAACCGCAACTGGGATAATCCAAACCTTGTTACTTATCAGGAGAGCCACGATGAGGAACGAATTGTTTATAAGTGCACACAATGGGGTAATGAATCGGGTAGCTACAATATTCAGAATCTTGAAACTGCATTTAAACGAATTGAGCTCAACTCGGTGTTTCATTTGCCTTTGCCGGGGCCTAAAATGATTTGGCAGTTTGGCGAACTGGGTTACGATTATTCTATTGATTACAATGGACGTCTGGGAGAAAAACCACTCCCCGAAAATTATATCGAGATGCACGGCAGAGCTAAAATATTCAGAGTGATGGCTTCACTCAATTTTTTGAAACAGAATTACGAAGAATTTTCAGGTAATGCTGTTCATTTATCGCTCGGTGGAAACATTAAGCAATATGTGTTGAAACACGAAGATCATTATGTGTTGGCAGTAGGAAATTTTGATGTAACGGCTCAAAGTATTTCGGTAAATATGCCCGTAAATGGTAAATGGTATAATTATTTTGAACAAACATCAGTTGATGTAACAACACAAAATATTGATATTGAACTTGATCCCGGTGAATATGTTTTGCTTTCGACCAGAGAATTTGACCGCCCGCAATTTTCTATTGTACTTAGCGAAAATTTTAAAAAAAGTATACAGTTTAGGGTTTTTCCTAATCCTGTACGGGCAGACCTTATTATTAACGGTCAGCAAATTCAACATGTCGAAATTGTTGATTTTGAGGGACGGATTGTGTTGAGTAATCAATATGTATCAACACAAAACACTCTTACCCTTAATGTGCAAAATCTGGCACAGGGTATATATACATTGCGCATAAACAATACCAGCAATCATAAATTTTTAAAGTTGTAAAAGTTTTCATTATTTTATAATATTATACCGACTAAGGTTTTATCAATTGACGAACTCTTTTTTTTTTGTACAAATTAAAAATCAAAATATACTAATATTATGACCAATATTGCCATAGGAGTTGATGTGGGTGGAAGCCACATAACATGTGCTGCTGTTGATATGGACAACGAAAAAATGTTGCCTCAAACCATAACCGAAATCGATGTTGACAGCAATATGAGTGCTGACGATATTTTTTCGGGATGGGCAATGGCAATAAATACTTGTATAAAAAAAGCAGGCAACAGGCATTTGTTGGGTATTGGTTTTGGAATGCCGGGACCTTTTGAATACGATAAAGGAATAGGACGATTCGAAAACAACGAGAAATTTTATTCCCTCAATGGAGTAAATGTTCGGGATGCTATGGCTCAAAAATTGAAAACCGATAAACCCCTGCGTTTCATGAACGATGCATCGGCTTTTGCTCTTGGTGAGGCTTGGCAAGGAAGTGCTGCTGGTTTCAGCAATAGTGTGTCAATTACTTTAGGTACCGGTTTTGGTTCAGCATTTATCAGCAATTCTGTTCCTGTGGTTGACGGTTCAAATGTCCCTCCTATGGGATGTACATGGCATTTGCCTTATAAAGATAGCATTGCCGATAATTATTTCTCAACTCGTTGGTTCGAAAAACGATTTAAACAATTAACCGGTAAAAATGTAAAAGGGGTAAAAGCAATTGCTTTTAAAGCTTCGTATGGCAATATGATGGCAAAAAGCATTTTTTATGAATATGGGCGCAATTTGGGCGATTTTTTGCATCCTTGGCTTAATTTATTTCAAGCCGATGTGCTTGTAATTGGGGGAAATATCTCGGCGGCATACAATCTATTTGGGCCTGATTTTGAAAAAGCGTTAAAGCGAAATGATATTAATACTCAAATTCGGATATCGAAACTTAAAGAGCATGCTGCAATTATTGGTAGTGCACATCTTCTCGATGACGATTATTGGAAAAAAATTAAGCCTGTTTTGCCTAAAATGTAAAAAATCTTTATTGGATAAGGGATATTCATCCAATATGTTACGTAGTAAAATTACTATATCGCCTGCATTTCTTTGCCGAATTTTATCTAAACCTTTAATTGGTTTTATGCACAAAATAATATGGTGCATAACTAAATCATTATTCTCTTTTTTTAAAACACTCAATGTGCTATAAAGCATTTTATACTTCTTTTGTTTTCAATAGATTTGTTCATGGTGTATAGAGAAATAGTAAACCTAAATTTTTTTCAATGAAGAAATCAATTGTAATTGTTGTAGGTGTAACTGTTGTTGTTTTGCTTCTGGTAAATATTTTTCACAACGAAATTTATTATAATTTAAAACTCGAAAAACTTAAACAAG
>CAZARW010000094.1:0-8652 GCA_964487645.1 uncultured Prolixibacteraceae bacterium | reverse complement strand
AAGCTGGGAGGTGAACACCGATATTGAACAGCCTGAACATTCAAAACTGGCTATCGAATGGTTTGCTTCGAAATTGAACAAAACCATTGTCGAAATGGACGACCATTTCAGTAAATTCCGCATTTCGGATGCGCTGATGCTCATTTACACAACTATTCGCGATGAGTTCTCATCGTGGTTGCTCGAAGTGGTTAAGCCTGCCTACCAACAACCTGTCGATGGTAAAACTTACACTCAGCTCATCGAGCTTTTTGACAAAGTAATGCGTTTGTTGCATCCGTTTATGCCGTTTATTACCGAAGAAATTTGGCAGCAGTTGGCTCCACGTCAGCAAGGCGAAAGCATTATGGTTTCACTTCTCCCGCAATCCGAAGAAATTGACGAAGCACTGCTCGAAAAAATGGACGATGCCAAAGAAATTATTTCGGGTATCCGCAATGTTCGCAACGAAGCTGGTCTGGCCATGAAAGAACAGCTTGAACTGCAAGTAAACCAGGGAACAAAAGGTTTCGATGCACAACTTACTCCGGTAATTGTAAAAATGGGCAACCTGTCGGGCTTGAGCCTGGTCGATGCCGATGTAAAAGGAGCTGTTTCGTTCAGGGTAAAAACTTCGGGTTTCTTTATTTCATTGGGCGACAAAATCGATGTGGAAGAAGAGCTGAAAAAACTCACCGAAGAGTTGCAATACACCAAGGGCTTTTTAAATGGTGTGATGAAAAAACTGAGCAACGAACGCTTCGTAAACAATGCACCTGCCAATGTGGTAGAGCTTGAACGTAAAAAACAAGCCGACGCCGAAGATAAGGTTAATGCTTTGGAAGAGCGGATTGCAGCATTGAAATAAGCTTGAAAAATTCATCGAAAAATTAAGTATATAAAAAGAGAGTAGCTGATATCAAAAGCTACTCTCTTTTCATGTTTTTATTTTAACTATTCTTCATCATCTTCAACAGTTGCAAAAGTTATAGTAAGAAAACCGGTTTCCAGTTCGTTTATATCTTCATTATCGATAAAACTGTTTTCGGTTGAGATTTTAAGGTATGTTTTGTCGAGCTGATGAATATTCATGTTTTCGTTATCAAGAGTAAGAATTTTGTTATCATCAGAAATTGACCAGGTACCGGTTTCGGTATTATCTGAAAGAAAACTATTGATTGTTGAGGTATATGTGCCATCGTCATTAAAATCATATACAATATTTGAGAATGAGAGGATTAACTTACTAATACTTTCGAATTCATTGCTTGCAATTTCGGGAGTAATGCTAATCATTTGCCAGTTGTATTTAATCAGTGTGCGTTTTTCTTTTGAGTCGAAATTAAATAAATCGCATGACGAAACGCTGATAATTAGAAAAAGGGCCAGGAGAGTGTGTTTTATGTGTGTCGTTTTCATATTGTTGGTATTTATATAATTACTACCAAAGATATTATTTGTATACAATAAAAAAAAGCTATAAAACACAAAGGGCATTTTATAGCTTAAAAACTTTTTTTAAATGGTATTATTTACTCAACAATAGTAACCCAGTTGTAGGGGTCGGGCTGGCATCCAAACTGAATTCCGGTAAGTTTTTCGTACAATTTAGTACACACATCACCCGGTTCGCTGCCGTATGAGTACCGAATATCTTTATCGGTATCGTAAATGCTTTTTATAGGCGAAACAACTGCCGCAGTACCACAGGCGCCGGCTTCGGAAAATTCGGACAGTTCTTCTACGGGGATTCTTCGTTCTTCAATGGTCATTCCCATATCTTTAGCCAATGTTCGTAAGCTGTTGTTTGTTATCGAAGGCAAAATCGATTGTGATTTAGGTGTGACATATGATTTTCCTTTAATACCGAAAAAGTTCGCGGGGCCACATTCGTCTAAATATTTTTTCTCGCGGGCATCGAGGTATAATACGGCCGAGTATCCTTCGTTGTGTGCTCTTATTCCGGCATTAAGGCTTGCAGCGTAATTTCCTCCAACTTTAATGTTTCCGGTACCAAGAGGTGCTGCACGGTCGTACTCGCGGTATATTACATAATCGGTAGGTTTAAAGCCCTCTTTAAAATAGGGGCCAACAGGCATAACAAATACAATAAACATGTACTCGTCGGCCGGTTTAACACCAATTTGCGGGCCTGTACCAATAAGCAAAGGGCGAATATATAACGATGCTCCACAACCGTAAGGAGGAACAAATTCGCTGTTCATTTTGATGGCTTTTAAAACCGCTTGTTTAAATTTTTCGACAGGCAATTCAGCCATAAGTATACCACGTGATGAAGCTTGCAGGCGTTTTGCATTATCATCGATGCGGAATACCCGAATTTTTTCGTCTTTTCCTCTGTAAGCTTTTAAGCCTTCGAAAGCTTCTTGTCCGTAATGCAAACAAGTTGCTGCCATGTGTAACGATATTTGGTCGGAATCAGAAACTTCGAGCTCGCCCCATTTGCCGTTTTTATAATAGCAACGTACATTGTAGTTGGTTTTTGAATAACCAAAACCTAAGTTTTTCCAATCGAGATTTTCCATTATTTGAAGTGTTTATACAAAGAGTCAAAAATATAAAAACTCCCCATATTTTGTTGATTAAAACAAATGATTTTTAAACTATTCAATCACTTTTATTCAATTTTTTCGAATGAAACGAAGTATCCGCTGTGTTTTTTAATATTCATGCATTTTTGGTTATCAAAAATAAGGTATTGCCCTTTTATGGCCGACAGTTTTCCCTCAATTGTTTTTTCTTTATCAAAGCTAAGAGTAAGGGGTTTTTTGAGTAAAAATTTCCCGGGATATTGTATTTCGGAAACATTATCGGTTATAAGATATTGATGAAATTCGGGGTGCAGTAAGGTTTTAATACGATTTTTTTCGGCAATCAAATCAATCGATTTATCGTATTCGTTTTTAAGCATTTGCCTCCAGTTTGTTTTATCGGCATAGTATTTTTTCAGAAAAGTTTCGATAATTCCTGCAATGTGCCGGTTTGGTGTTTCGGCAATTTTTACGGCCTTAACAGCTCCCTGGTCAATCCAGCGGGTAGGTATTTGATGATGTCGGGTAACCCCAACTTTTAGTCCGCTTGTAATTGCAAGATATACATAATGAGGAATCAAATCGTGTTGTTGTGACCATTCCATATCGCGCGATATTCCAAATTGAGCCATCGATTTTTCGGGGTTTACCACACTTAAATCGGCCTGAGGAGCTGTTTGAAAACACTGATAGCAAAAACCCTGATTAAATGATTTGTTGGTTTTTTTTCCGCACACAATGCAGTTTATTACGCCATTATGTGTAAAGCGAATCTTTTTCCCTATTAATGTGTTTAAAGGAGTTTTTGTATTGCCAGTGATTAGTGTGTATTGAACAGGGGTGGCAAATTCAGAGTCCATTTTTCGGATATTTCCTTCGGCTATCATCTGGTATAATCTTTTATAATTCTGAAAAAAAATGGGTATAAACAAAAAAGCCCTGCCCGGTATATTGGGCAGGGCTTTTTGTCAATTTAATGCTGTATTATTTTTTGCTTGTTTTAGCAACAATTTTTTTCAATCGTTTACGTGTATCAAAAGTAATTGGAGTTGCAATAAACAGCGATGAATAGGTACCTACTACCACACCAATAAGCAGTGCAAATGTGAAGCCCCTGATTGTTTCGCCACCAAAAATAAATATGGCAAGCAATACAAGGAACGTTGAAAGTGATGTACTAAATGTACGGCGCAGTGTACTGTTCAAAGCATTGTTTGTATTTACTTCGGTTGATCGTTTTGGATACAATCCAATAAACTCACGCATACGGTCAAATATAACCACGGTATCGTTAATTGAATAACCAAGTACCGTTAGGATTGCGGCAATAAATGTCTGATCGATTTCTAGCGAGAAAGGTAACAGTCCGCTAAAAAGCGAGAATATACCCAATATAATAATCGTATCGTGTGCCAGGGCAGCAACTGCACCCAAACCATATTGCCAGTTTCGGAAACGCATGAGTATGTACAAAAAGATGATAATCAGTGCAAGAACAATTGAAATAATCGCACTTGTTTTAATATCTTCAGAAATTGTTGGCCCTACTTTTGTCGAGCTCTGAATATAATCAGCCACAAAATCATCTTTTGAAACATCTTCGGGTAACATTGGTTTCAGTCCTTCGTAAATTAAGGCTTCAATTTGGTTGTCGATGTTTTCGTCGTTGCTGTCGATCATATAGCTTGTTGTAATGCGCACCTGGCTGTTTGCACCAAAGGTTTTAACCTCGGGGGCGGTTCCAAGTGAGTTACTTAAATAGCTTGCAACATCGGCAACCTGCACTTCTTCGTTAAAGTTAACAACGTATGTATATCCTCCTTTAAAGTCGATACCTAACTGCAAGCCTTTGGTCGACATTGATGCAATTGATATTACGATAAGTATACCTGAAACGATATACGCAACTTTACGTTTAGCAAGGAATTTAACTTTAGTATTTTGTAACCATTCTTTTGTAATTGTCGATGCAAATTTGATTTTTTTATCTTTTCCCATAAAATGTTCAAAGATTAAACGGGTAATAAAAATTGCACTGAACAACGAAGTGAGAATACCAATAATTAAAGTAGTTGCAAAACCTTTAATTGGGCCCGATCCGAAGAAATAAAGAACAACACCGGTAAGGAGAGTGGTAAGCTGTCCGTCGATAATTGCCGAGAGAGCATTTTTGTATCCGTCGGCTATTGCCAGTTTAAGTCCTTTTCCGGCTTTTATTTCTTCTTGAATTCGTTCATAAATCAGTACGTTGGCATCAACCGACATACCTATTGTAAGTACAATACCGGCAATACCGGGCAGGGTAAGTACGGCTCCAAACGATGCAAGTACACCAATAACAAAGAACAAGTTTGCAATAAGCGCAACGTTTGCTACAGCACCGGCGTGGTAACTGTAAATAAGCATCATGTACATAAGTACAAAGATGAATGCAATAACAAACGACCATAAGCCCGATTTGATTGATTGTTCACCCAGTGATGGACCAACAACATACTCTTCGACAATATTTACTTTAGCAGGCATTTTACCCGACTTAAGCATGTTTGCAAGGTCTTTTGCCTCTTCAACGGTAAAGTCACCGGTAATGTTTGATTTTCCACCGGTAATTTCGTTTTGAACAGTAGGATACGAAACCACATAGTCGTCGAGGACAATAGCGATTGATTTGCCAACGTTTTCTTTAGTCATGCGTGCCCAAATACGTGCACCCTCAGCATTCATACTCATGCTTACATCGGCCGATGCCTGCATTTGTCCAAAATCCTGACGGGCATCGGTAACAACACCACCATCAAGAGGTGCTTCGCCGTTGCGGGTAGTTACTTTAAGTGCAACAAGCTGGTAAAAATTTCCTTCCTCGTCGAAAGGTTTCATTTGCCAGCGGAAAATTAAGTCGCGGGGTAAAATATTCGACCGTATGCGTGGCATATTCAGGTAGCTGTTAACTTTAGCAGTATCGCGGTAATGAGCAAAACCAACTACAGGCCCGGGGAATAATTGTCCCTCGTTGTTTACATTTGGAGTAAGAACCGCAAAAAGAGGAAAATCTTTATCGAGGTTTGTTGTTTGATCAATCGATGTAGAATCGCCTTCCGAAGCTTCAAGTTCTTCGAGTAACGAAAGTTCTTCATCTTGTGTTGAGTCGGTTTCAATTTCAGTATCGGCTTCGGCAATTTCCTGGTTTACCTCGGCTTCGGAAGTTTGAGGTTCGTTATCGTTATCGCTTATAGCTGCATTACGTTCTTTAATTTCCTGATTTACTTCGAGCAGATATGGATATACTTCACGGTTTTCGAAAGTTTCCCAAAACTCAAGGGCAGCAGTACCTTGTAAAAGGTTTCGTACACGATCTTGATCTTTTACTCCAGGCAGCTCTATTAAAATACGGCCACGTTGTGCAAGTTTTTGAATGTTGGGTTGAGCAACACCAAAACGGTCGATACGCGATCTGAGAATATTAAATGTGTTGTCGATCGAAGCATCGGCTTCTTCTTTAATAACCTTTAAAACATCCTGGTTGCTTGAGCCGAAATTGATCCGGTCTTTTAATTCTCGAGTACTAAAAATAGCAGCAAGTTTAGCATCGGGATCAATTTCGTTAAACGCTTCGCCAAATAAATCTACAAAGTGTTCCTGGCTGGTATTTTGACGAGTACGGGCTAAGTTAAGCGCGGCAACAAATGTTGAATCGTCGTTGTTATTTGCCATGGCTTTAATCAAATCGTAGGTCGAGATTTCGAGTGTTACGTTCATCCCGCCTTTTAAATCGAGGCCAAGGTTTAGTTCGCGCGCCTGTACATCGCGATAAGTGTATTTTCTGATCCACAGAAAATTATACACTGTTTTGCTCGATATCGAATCGAGATACAGGTTTTTGTATACAGTTTGTATACTGTCTTTTGTTCTGATATCATCAACATCGGCCGCAAAACCCGAAGCATATTTTTCGGCTTTTTTCTCAACACGGCTCGAAACAAATGTGAATGATAGTTGATAAATACAAACTAAGGCCAACAATATAGTAAATAGCCTTATAACTCCTTTATTTTGCATTTTTTTTAAATTTTTTATGTTCTTTTTATATGCTTTTTTTACTGAACGGCAAATATATTCTTTTTTTTTTGAATATGTCAATGTTTCGGCTTGATTATAAATAGCAAGTGTATTTATATATGTTATTGTATCTTAATTTTTTAAAAAATTTAATTGTTATAATTGCACTGCGATAAATTTTTGTTTAGTTTTGAAACTACTCAATACTTTTTTTCGTTTTATGGCTTAATGGGTTAACAGGCAGAAAATGTAAGGAGTATGGTTTGTTTTGAACTGTGTTCTTTTGAATTATCATATTATACAACAACTAACTATATAGAGTAAACTTTAGCTATGAAGAACAAAAAATTTGCAGTTATTTTATCCGGATGCGGGGTATACGATGGAGCCGAAATTCATGAATCGGTATTGACATTGCTTGCTATCGATTCGAGTGGATCGACTTATGAATGCTTTGCCCCCGATATAAAGCAGTATCATGTAATTGATCACAGCAACGGATCCGAAATGAACGAAAGCAGGAATGTGTTTATCGAATCGGCACGTATTGCGCGTGGAAATATTATGCGCCTAAAAGATTTTAATCCCGACGATTTTGACGCGGTTGTATTGCCCGGGGGATTTGGTGTTGCCAAAAACTTATGTACTTATGCAATTGACGGCCCCGATTTTTTGGTTAATCCTCTGGTTGAGCAAGCTATTGATAAAGCCCGTAAGGCAAATCTACCTATAGGTGCAATGTGTATTGCTCCGGTGCTTATTTCACAAATTGTTCAGGGAGCAAGCCTTACAATTGGAAACGATAGCGATACGGTTAAAGCCATTGAAACCCTGGGAGCAAAGCACGTTAAAACACAAGGCGACGAAGTTATAATTGATAAAAAAAACAAAATTGTAACAACTCCGTGTTATATGCTTAATTCGCCCATTACAACAATTGCAAAAGGAACTCAAAATTTAATTGATGCTCTTTATTCGTTAATGTAATATCAAAAAAAGTAAATACTAGATATCCAAAACCGGCATGTATCAGTCGGTTTTTTTTTGTTTTGTGTAAAGCGATAAACTTTTGTTTACTTACAATGTTTGTATTGTTGTAAGTTCAATCTGTCCTTATATAATAATTCGATGAAAGAAATTGTACAGTTTTTGGAAGGAATTGAAACCAACAACAACAAAGATTGGTTTGAGCAACATAAAGATCAATACCAACATGTCCGCAGGCAATTTATGTATATTACTGAGGTACTGATAAACGAAATCAGAAGCTTTGATAAAAACATTGGAGCTCTTGAAGCGTCAAAATGTATTTTCAGAATATATCGCGATTTGCGTTTTACCAAAGATAAACGTCCGTACAAAAACTATTTTGGCGCATATATTGCTGCAGGTGGGCGCAGTGGTGGCAACCCCGGATATTATTTACACATACAGCCGGGTGCTTCGTTTGTTAGCGGTGGTATTTATAAGCCCGATAGCATTAAACTCAAAGCAATACGTAACGAAATTTATAATTACCCAACCGATTTTATTGACATTATAACTGACGAACAGTTTAGTAAAACTTTTACTTTATACAAGGATGATAAATTGAAAACATTGCCACGCGGATACAGCGCTGAGTTTGAGTACCCCGATTTGCTCCGGTATAAATCGTTTGCACCTGCAGTAAATATTTCCGACCGGCTTATTTCCGATCCCAATATCCTTGATTCGGTAGTGAACTATTTCAGAATGATTCTGCCTTTTAATCAATTTATTTATCATGCACTTGATCAATAGATTTTTATATTTAGGCACAAGACAATAGATTGTGTTTTAAACGACACCAAATATCAACACGTAAGAAATTGCATGGTCGGAATGCAAATAACACATTGTGAGTGCCTTAAAAAAATTAACGATCTGTTGCTTGATACAAGCAGCCTGCAATTCATCTCAACCAGCCTCTGAGTTTGTTGGGGTTCGTTATCATACTTGTTGCTTAAATATGGTGTGGCTGAATTATATTTTGATTACTATAGAGTAGCCCCACCAGGAATCGAACCTGGATCTACAGTTTAGG
>CAZARW010000093.1:0-8670 GCA_964487645.1 uncultured Prolixibacteraceae bacterium | reverse complement strand
GGCAGTGGTATTGCAATGGGGGTAAGCACAATTCTTGCTTCGGCAACACTGGGAACACTTTTATATTTTTATCTTCATAAAAAAAGAAAAAAAATCACAGCATTATCGCTTCTTACATTAGGCATTGTTGTTCATGCAATAATGATAAGCTTTATGATTATGCTGCCCCACGACATCAGGATTGAAACATTCAGATCGACTGCAATAACCATTATTCTTATTTATCCGCTTGCAACAATTTTTATTGGAATAATTCTTAACGGACAACGCGAACGCTCACAACTTACAGAGCAACTTAAGGTAAACGAAGAAAAATACCGCCTTTTAATCGAAACTCAAACCGACCTCGTTGTTAAGGTTGACAATGACGGAAGATTTTTATACGTAAGTTCAAAATATTGCGAAACCTTTGGAAAAACCGAAGAAGAATTACTGGGTAGTGCATTTTTACCCCTGGTACATCCCGACGACAGAAAAAGTACCGAGGATGAAATGCAAAAATTAATTAAGCCTCCATACTCGTGTTATCTCGAGCAACGTGCTATGACTACTAACGGTTGGCGTTGGTTCGGTTGGTCGGATAAAGCAATGTTAAACAAAAATGGTAAAATTGAAGCAATAGTTGGTGTTGGACGTGATATTACTGAACAAAAAAATGCCGAAGAATTGCTTGAAAAAAACCGTATAAGACTCGAGAATGCCGAAAATATGGCTAAATTGGGAAGTTGGGAAGCCGATCTCGAAAATCAAAAATTTTGGTGGTCGAAACAAATGTTCAGAATCTTCGATCTTCCACTCCAGTCTCAACCACCAGCTGACGATGTGTATTTAAACCGAATACACCCTGACGACAGACAGCTACTTAAAGATACTTTAGAAATGATTAACACAGGAAAAACTCCTGTTGAGAAAAATTTCAGAACGAATCCCGAATATGGACCAATAAAATACCTTAAACCGAACCATCAAATTATAAAAAACAGGCAGAATAAAACAATTATTATTCGCGGAACCTTGCTTGACATAACCGAAACGGTAAAAGCTCAAAACGAAACTTTAGCCAGTCGCGAAGAACTTGCAATTACCCTGATGTCGATTGGCGACGGCGTAATAGCAACCGATACACATGGAAAAATAACACGCATGAATCCGGTGGCCGAAAAGCTTACAGGCATTAGTATTGACAACGCAAAAGGATGCCAACTCGAAAAAATATTCCGCATTGTTGATTCCGAAAACGGAAAGGATATTGAAGCTCCGGTAAAACAAGTTATCAAAACCGGGCAAACTGTCGATTTATCGAATCATACTCTCTTATTATCACACAGCGGTAAAAATTACCACATTTCAGATAGTGCCGCTCCAATTGTTGACCGAAACGGAACAATACAAGGAGTAATTTTGGTTTTTTCGGATGTCAGCAACAAATATAAAATTCAACAAGATTTAAATAAAGAACGAAGCCTTCTGCGAAGTGTTATTGATGCTCTTCCTTTTAGCCTGTATATTAAAGATTCGTTGGGGAAAAAACTCCTGTTGAATAAAACCGAAGAAAAATACATTGGTAAACCGATTGATAATATTATTGGCAAAACCGATTACGAATTGTATTCGTCCGATTATGCACAAAAATATGCGTCGGACGATAAAAAAGTAATTGAAGAAGGCCAGAGTATTATTGACCGTATTGAGCCTGTTCCGCTTGCCAAAGGCGGCGAACGCTGGATATCGACAACTAAACTCCCGTGGAAAGACGACAACAATAAAATTATCGGGCTTATTGGTTTTGGAATCGACATTACCGACCGGATACTTGACCAGGAAAGAATCAGAAAACTTTCCGAAGGCATTGAACAAAGCCCCAATGCGGTTGTAATTACAAACGACAAAGGATTTATTGAATATGTAAATCCACGATTTACTGATATGACAGGTTATCAGGCCGAAAGAGTTATGGGGAAATACCCACGAATAATTAAACCCCAACCCGATAATCATGAATTTATCCAGTCGGTTTGGGAAAGCATAAAAAATAACAACAAATGGAAGGGCGAGTTTTTAAGTAAACGAGCTTCGGGCGAAAATTACTGGGAATCAATATCGATTAGCCCTATCATTAAAAACAATAATATCAGCAACTTATTGATTATTATTGAAGATGTTACCGAACGCAAAAAAATGATTGAAGACCTTACTCAAGCGATTAAACGTGCAGAAGAAAGCGATAAATTAAAATCAGCTTTTTTAGCAAATATGAGCCACGAAATACGTACCCCCATGAATGGTATTTTAGGTTTTGCCGAGTTACTAAAAGAAACAAATTTAAAAGACGATGTTAAAGAAAAATACCTCGATGTAATTGAACAAAGCGGACACCGAATGCTTAATATTATTAACGACATTATTGATATTTCGAGAATTGAAGCCGGACAGATTACTATTTATAAAAAACAATTTCATGTAAACGAAATCATTAAACACCAGTATAACTTTTTTGTTACCGAGGCAAATAAAAAACATATCAACTTAGTATATCACATTGACTTACCCGACAACAGCGATATAATATTCTCGGATAAAAGCCGCATTACACAAGTGTTGATTAATCTCATTAAAAATGCTCTGAAATTTACAAAACAGGGGAGCATTGAATTTGGATATACAAGCAACAAAAACCTTTTTACGTTTTATGTAAAAGATACCGGTATTGGAATTGATGAAAAGCTAAAAAATCAAATATTTGAACGTTTCAGAAGAGGTGACATGATGCTTACACGCCAATACGAAGGTGCCGGGCTGGGCTTATCGATATCGAAAGCATTAGTAGAACAAATGGGTGGATCAATTACTGTTGAAAGCACAAAAAATAAAGGTTCTGTTTTTAGTTTCACAATACCACGCAATTAAAAATATCACTCGATACTTTTATCGACAGCAACTTTATCTAATACAATTTGCCCCTCAGATATTACTGATTTCCGGATTATTTCAAAATCAGGCGTATAATTCATAACATAAAGTGTATGATTCATAAAACCGCTTATTTGATCAATTTTCTGAAAATTAAAATCACTTTGAATCATGTTTTGCAGATACTTATCAACATAATCGATAAATCCATCGCCCATTTTAACATATGAACTCATAAAAAACATTCCAATATCGTAACCCCGGTAACTGTACTGATCGGGTTCGGCAAAAAACAAACTTCGATATTGTTGAATAAAAGAATTTGTACGAGCATCAAAATAATCAACATCATTGGGTGTTAAATAATGTAGGTTTAGCTTATGAAAATACTCCGTATTAATGCTTTTAAATCGTGTATAATCGCTCAACCCAACAAGTGTAATATCAAACTCATCAGATAAAACGTATAAACTATTGATAGCACGACTAAGCATTGCTTCACGCTCATAAGGATTGTCGGTTGCCGGTATGTAAATAACATTTTCCATATCGGCTTTTAGTGTGCGTTTTACTTGCCAGTAGCCCATGTGTCCACTATTTGCAAAATCAACCTCGGCATACAACACATCGCCAATATTGTTATAAATTCCGGCCGAAAAAAACTTTTCTTTAACCAGCGATACTACATCAAATTCATCAATTTTTTCGGTTTCACCCAAAGTCATAACAATAAAATTCTTGTTGTAGAACTCATCAGCAATAAACGATGCAGTTTTTCGCATTACATATTCTTTCGAAGGATTTACCTGGAAATAATACGAATTATCGCTTAAGTATCGGCTATCGGATGAAAAAGGAGAAACCATTGGAATACGGTTTTTGCTTGAGAAAAACGAAACACTTTCTTGTATTTCGGGAACAACCGGCCCAACAATCAAATTGCTGTTGATAAAATCCTTTGTCATAAGAATTGAATCGACAACCTGCTTACTTAACCGGCTATCGTATAAATCAATTTTAATATTTAAGCCGGCACGATACATTGAATCAACAGCGAGCAAAAAACCTTCGTAAAAATTCACAAATGGTTTTGTTCGTCGGTATAATTCCGGAGATTCAGCCTTTTTAAAGGGTTTTACCAATACCGTATCAACCGGACTTCCCCAATTATTCACTTGAATAGTATAATAATCATTAAGCACTTTTTCATCGTATTTCTTCATCGAATCGAGCACAGCAATTTCTTCGTCGGTAAACCAATGCTTATTAATTGAATCGTTCATTTGATAATACAAGGGTAAAAACATCGATATGCGAAAAGTATCGTCATCAAGCAATGTAAAATTCAAGGCATATTCGTTCAAAGCCGAATCACTCATCTCGAATTCGAGCTGAGGTACATACTTTTTTTCTTTAACAGTTTTTTGGCTTTCGTCGCTCTGGAGCAACAATTCATCTGGTGAAACAATAGTTTGAACTTGGGGAATATAAACAGTTTCACCGGCGTTTAACCCCCTGTTTTTTAATTTCGGATTACTGTTTTTTATATCGGTTACCGATACCGAGTATTGTTGCGATAAGCTATACAACGTTTCACCCCGGCTTACAGTATGTTGCTTAAATTTTTGGTCATCAATATTTTTTACTTCGAGCTTTTGTTCCTTAATTACCGGCACTTTTATCATCATTCCGGCCTTAAGTCCATCATGTAATTGCGGATTAATCTCAATCAGTTGATTTTTAGTTACATCAAACCTCCGGGTATACGAATAAAATGTATCGCCGGTTTCAATTTTGTGTAAAAAGTAATTGTTGGCAATATTGTCCGACAAATCATCGGGTTGGATTATTTTAGGTATTTTTATTATTTCGCCAATTGCTATTTTATCCGATTGCAAGTCATTACAATCCATAATATCGGCCAGGGTTGCATTGTACCTGCGCGTAAGCATTAAAATAGTTTCGCCGGCCTGCATTTTATGATAGTAAAAATCCTGATCTTCACGAAGCAAACCATCTGTTTCGGCTGCTTGCTGATCGTTGCGAGGTATTCGCAATATTTCGTTTTCAAGTATTTCAACCTCGGCTTCGGGGTTAAACGTATATATCGAAGAAATTGACACATTATACTTTTTCGAAATTGAATATACTGTTTCTGATTTTGTTACTACATGAAAAATGAATTTGTTTGATGCATCTGAATCAATCTGTACTATTGGTTTATTTCTTTTATTATCGGCATCGTTGTAAATTGAAACCTTATACGGTATTTTTAACACATCGCCTTCTTGCAGTCCAAATATTAATTGCGGATTTTCAGACACAAGCTCTTTTTGCTCAACATCATATTCACGAGCCAGCGAAAAAATTGTTTGTCCCTTTTCGACCTTATGCAACACATATTTGTTCCCGTCAACAGTAACTATTTCGTTTCCCTTATATGTTTGTGCCGATACTCCGTTGTTTACTAAAAAGGAAAAAATTAAAATAACAAAAACAAATTTTCTCATTGAGTTCGATTTTTTTGGTAAGCCAACTGCTTTATAAATGTTATTCAACTTTATACAATTTATTGCATTGCTTTGTGTCATAAAAAATTAATGCATGATTTTGTAATAATATTCAGCCAGCAATTATGTTCACAACAGCTAGCCTACGAAAATATAAAATGTTCGGTAAAACGCATTGTACATCGATATATAATAACGCCAAAAAAATCAAAAAATGATATTTCAAATAAAAAAAACAGGATTGATACTCAAATTCGCAATGTTTCATATTTTTGCAGAAGCTTCGATACAATTTTTTTCGCATAACTAAATAAATGAACGAAGAAGAATTAATAAAACAATTAAAAGAAGCCGATACCCGAAAAAGAGGTTTTGAGAAACTGGTAAAAATTTATCAGGAAAAAATCTATTGGCATATTCGACGTATTGTTATAAGCCACGATGATGCTGAAGATGTACTTCAAAACACATTTATTAAAGTATGGCGAAACATCGATAGCTTTAGAGCCGAATCGACGCTATACACCTGGATTTTTAGAATAGCCACCAACGAATCGCTAAGTTTTTTATCGCAACAAAAACGAAAAAAAATGCTGTATTCGGGCACCGAAAACGATTATTTATTTGATACCTTGCAAAGCGATGCGTATTTCGATGGGAACGAAATTCAAAAAACATTACAAAAAGCAATTCTTAAATTGCCCGAAAAACAACGCATTGTTTTTAATATGAAATATTTCGAGAAAATTAAATACAGCGAAATGGCCAAAATACTCGACACATCGGAGGGGGCATTAAAAGCATCGTACCATCATGCAGTAAAAAAAATTGAAGAAGACATTAAAAATAAAGAAATATAAACAACACAAACGCAACATATACAAAACATTAAACAAAGCAACACATAAAATTTTTAATACCATTTATTAAACCTTTTCATACAAATAAAGTCGAAAGGATGAATTGATATAAAAATCAATATAAACAACAAACAACCATGAGTAAATTGGAAAAAAATAAGAAAAAATACTTACCGGGTTCTGAAAATGCCTTTCGGGTACCTGAAGGTTTTTTTGAGACTTTTCCTGATAAAATAATGGCTCAAATTGAACTCAGCGAAAACAAACCAACTCAAAAAACCAAAATATTGCGCTATTTAAAACCTGTACTCACAATGGCTGCAAGTTTTGCATTTATTTTTTTCGTTATATATGTGCCGGTTCAACACATTTCTTCAAAAAAACAAACAGCAAAAACCGAAACAAACGACACAAGCCCCGACCTGCTCGACTATTATTACTTAAACAGCCACTCGGTTTTAAGTTTGTTTATGGAACAAGATAACCAAAATGCCCAAGACGAAAAAGCAATAAGCTCCGAGGTAGTTGAAACCTATCTTTTGGCTTCGCTTTCAGAATATGAATTATATGAATTAACTCAATAAAAAATCAATAGGTATGATTAAAAAAATTGCATTATTCATCGCTTTAACTGTAAGCACAATTATGGTTTACAGTTCCGAAAATCAGAAGCCAAAATTCGACTACGATAAATTTAAAGCTGAGAAAATTGCCTATTTTACCGATATTATTCAACTAACACCTGTTGAAGCTCAAATATTTTGGCCCATTTATAACGAATACGAAATAAAAAAATGGGAACTGATTAAAGAACAAAAAAATATCGAAAAAAATTTTGAAGAAAGCCTTAAGCTTTTAACTCCTGATGAATTGGCCGAAATGGCAAAAAAAATTGCCGAATTTCATTTTATCGAAGGAAAAATTGATAAAGAATATAACGAGAAGTTTCTTGAAATTTTACCTCCGCATAAAGTTATTCGCATGTATATGGCCGAAGTGAATTTTAGAAACAAAATGCTCAATAACTTTCGTAAAAACAGCCGCTAGAGTATAAAATAAGGATTAAATATTAATAATCTACAACCAAAAGTACTGTCTGTATTCCGGGCAGTACTTTTTTTATTTCATAACACACACAACTCGCATTTCGGCATTTTAACATACGTACAATAAAACGCTTGTTACAAAAACACATCTTGTGTTTTATACTATAATCTAAAAACCATCCTTTGCATGCAATTTTTTAAAAATGATCGAAATGATTACTAAACAACAATAAACATATCTGCAAAGGATACAAATAAACGCCATTTATTATCTGAAATGATTCCAAATATCAAAAAAAAACACCACCAATAATAAACATTCGAATGGTTAGGTTAATTGTTTTGAAACCTTTCACGATAATGATTTCGAAAGCTTTTTAAGCAAAAAATGCAGCCAAAAGCACTTGCTGCAAGCCTTTGCATTTGCATACTACAGCATATTTAAGTTGGTGGGAATCACTTCATTTTTTATATTTGTTGGCTTTGAAAAATTTTAACAAACTAACTTTAATAATGAACTATGAAAGCGTTCAAGATAATTGTACTGGCTAAACAAGTACCCGATACCCGCAATGTGGGTAAAGATGCGATGAAAGCCGACGGAACAGTAAATCGTGCTGCGTTAGAAGCCATTTTTAATCCCGAAGATTTAAATGCTCTGGAACAAGCACTGCGTATAAAAGACGAATTTCCGAAATCGACTGTTACCCTTTTAACCATGGGCCCCGGCCGTGCTGCCGATATAATCCGCGAAGGATTGTTCAGAGGAGCCGACGATGGAATTTTACTTACCGACAGAGCCTTTGCCGGCTCCGACACCCTGGCAACATCATATGCCTTATCGAGAGCAATTGCCGAAATTAAAAAATTCGATCTGATCATTTGTGGCCGCCAGGCTATTGACGGCGATACAGCACAAGTAGGCCCGCAAGTAGCCGAAAAACTCAACTTACCTCAAGTTACTTACGTCGAAGAGTTTTTAAGCATCGAAAACAACACCATAACTCTAAAACGCAGGCTCGATAATGGTATCGAAGTGGTAAAAGCTCCTATCCCTGTTGTACTTACAGTAACCGGATCGGCTGCTCCCTGTCGCGCGCGAAATGCCCGCCTCATTATGAAATACAAACATGCTAAAACTGTATCCGAAAGGCAAGATGCCAACGAAGACTATTTAAGCTTATACAACGAAAGACCCTATCTGAATATTAACGAGTGGACAGTTAACGAGGTAAAAGCCGAAGCCGAACAGCTTGGTTTATCGGGGTCGCCCACAAAAGTGAAAAAAATTGAGAATGTAATTTTGCAGGCTAAAGAGGCTAAACAACTCGAAAACACCAATGC
>CAZARW010000092.1:0-9602 GCA_964487645.1 uncultured Prolixibacteraceae bacterium | reverse complement strand
AGCTTATTTCCAATAAAAAATACTAATCGATTATATAAAAAATCACTCTGTTACGACAGGGTGATTTTTTTTTGCAACAAATTATTTTTATCATGCTATTACATTATATGCACCACAATTAGTTTATATAATATCCCTTGCGTGCAAATTCATGCGACTTAATGATTTCGTATTTTTCAATATCTATAGGATAATCCCAGCATCCCATTCGGTGAAAAGCTTTTCCCCCGAAACCACTTTTAAATCGATATAAGCCATGCATTGGATGCCCGGGATTACTGTTTGGTGCAGTTCCAAATAAATCATACTCGGTACACCCGTATTTTTTTGCAAGCTGAATTGCTTCCCACTGCAAAGCATACGCTGCCATTACATTTCGGTTTTGATTTGACGAAGCACCGTATAAATAAGTTCCCCTGTTTTTTGATAGAATGAGAAACATCGCAGCAAGATGCTTTTTGCCATAATCGGCCATTAAAAGATGAACCTGAGTGCTTGAATTAACACCTGCATACTGAGAGGCCAATACAGATGTAAAATACTCTTTGGGATGCAATGCAATGCCATTACGCAATGAAGTTTCGCGGTATAAACGGTACCATTGATCAACAAATTCCATACTATATCTCTTTACATGCACTCCTTTTCGCTCCGAAAGACGGATATTATAGCGTGTTTTGGGTTTCATACGAGCAAGCAAATCGTCGTTGGTTTTTGTTAAATCAAGAAAAAAAGTATTCGATGGCAATATGTCGGTCGGCGATTTAAAAAGATTCCATTTTTTTGTATTAAAATTAACACGCATTTCCTGGCTTTTTACTCCTGGAGGGCCAATCCAGTCATTATTTTCGTCGTAATAATCCTCTTCGTTACCCCAAGTATTTTTCCATGGCAAATCGTAACGTATAAGAACACAACCCGGGGGCAAAAACGACCGAAGTACCTCCGACAACTCTTCGAGAAGCTTTCCGTAATTCTCCATACGAGGTCCTTTTTCGGGGCCATAAGGGACATAGGCAATATACTGATCGGAACTTATATATTGTAAGAGAATCAAAATATCGTCAGTAATTGTATCCCGATAATTTTCAGCAAAGGGTAAAAGCTCTTTCGCCTCAAAATTAAATGCATAGGGTACAAAACCTTGTTTTTGCTTAACCCATGCCCAAAATGGAGTTTGCTGAATAATATTACTTTGAATGAGTTCGTTCGTATCCTTCGATGCGACTTTGCAATACATAATAATATTTTTTAAAATACAATCCGCGAAATTATAAAACTATTTTGCCCATAAAAATATCCGGAGGTGATATATATCAGCTCCGGATATTTTCAGAAAAAGTAAATATTTTTGAGTATTAATTTCGATTTTGGTAATGCGTATGCAGTAGTTTATGAGATAACTCACCCGTTGGCTTTTTAAGAAACTCATCATAAATCTGAAGAATTTCGGGATTAAGATGAGATTTCCGAACAACCTTACCTTCGTCTTCTTTATATATTGCATCGATACGCTTTTGACGTACAAGGTCGGTAGTAAACCGAGGCTGACCACCACCGCCAATACATCCCCCCGGACATGTCATTATCTCAATAAAATGGAACTTTTCGCCGGCCTTAACGGCTTCAATAATTTTACGCGCATTGCCCAGGCCGTGTGCCACACCTACCTTCAATTCAACCCCTTCAAGAAAGCTCCATTCGGGCAAACAATTTTCAATTTTCAAACTTGCTTTTTTCACCCCTTCGAGACCAACAACCTCTTTAATATGTAAATTTTTGAGAGGCAATTCTCTGCCAGTTACAATTTCGTAGGCAGTACGTATAGCAGCTTCCATTACACCACCTGTGTTTGCAAAAATATCGGCAGCTCCAGAGCTTTGTCCCAGGGGCGAATCCATTGTATCGTTGTTCAGTGCCTTAAAATCAATTCCCGTTTGTTTAATCATACGCGCCAATTCACGGGTTGTAAGCACATAATCAACATCCTTATATCCCGAATCGGCCATTTCGGGACGATTTGCTTCAAATTTTTTTGCAGTACATGGCATAACAGAAACCACAACAATGTCCTTAGGATCGACATTTTCTTTTTTTGCCATATATGTTTTAGCTACGGCACCAAACATTTGCTGAGGAGACTTACAGCTTGAAATATTCTCAAGAAATTCGGGATAAAAATATTCGGCATATTTTATCCATCCGGGCGAGCATGAAGTAAACATGGGCAATGCTATCTGCTTTTTATCAACAAGAGCAGTTTTTAATCGAGTTAGAAATTCGGTTCCTTCTTCCATAATGGTTAGGTCGGCAGCAAAATTAGTATCGAAAACACGATCGAATCCTATAAGGCGGAGTGCCGACACCATTTTACCTGTAACCAGTGTTCCCGGTTCGTAATCGAAGCATTCGCCCAAAGCTGCCCGAATAGCTGGAGCTGTTTGAACAACAACAAATTTTGAAGGATCTTCAATTGCATCCCACACATAATCAATATGTTCTTTTTCGGTAATTGCCCCAACAGGACACACAGCCGCACATTGCCCACATTGCACACAAACCACATTATCGAGTGCATTATCAAAAGCCGGCCCAATAACAGAGTCAAATCCCCGGCCCTGAGCAGCCAAAGCACCAATTCCCTGTATTTCGTTACACACAGTTATACATCGGCGGCACTTGATGCACTTACCCGAATCGCGAACCAATGCTGTTGTCGAATCATCGATTCGTGTATGCAATGTTTCTCCTTCGTACTCAATATTCATTACACCAAACTCAAGAGCTAGACGCTGGAGTTCACAATCATTATTTCGCACACAGGTTTTACAATCACCACAATGTTCCGAAATGAGCAATTCGAGCACAAATTTACGAGCATCGCGAACTTCGCGAGAGTTTGTTGTAATTTTCATTCCTTCGCTTACCGGTGTTGTACACGAAGCGACCATATTCCGGCTACCTTCAACATCGACCATACAAACCCGGCAGGCACCTTTGGGTATTTGGCCTTCGAGATGACATAATGTTGGGATTTTTATACCTGTTTTAGCAGCAGCTTCGAGTATTGTGCTCCCCGGCTCAACCTCAACCGACTGATTATTTATGTATACTGTGGTTTTCATGTGTATTTTGTTTTATTTGTTTTACTCCATTCATCACAACTACATTAATTTCCATAATCGCAGCGCAAACATCGTTGAGACTGTCTGATTGCTTCGTTTTCGGGCCAAACAAGTTCTACTTCGTCGAAACTGTGTATACGCCGTTGAGCCGAAAGCATGAACATATGTGTACGCGGATATTTTGCAGGTTCGGCATTTGGGTCGAAATATGTATCGTTTACTTTTTCGATACGCCAAAAGGCATGATCTTCGCCGGTAAGCATTTTATCGATACCAACAGCGGCGCGCTCGCCACCGGCAACAGCTTCAACTACCGACGACGGACCAGTTGCAGCATCGCCTCCGGTAAATATCCACGAAACAGAAGTTTGTCCGCTTTGCTTGTCACATAGTATTTTTGAATTATTAATCAACGTAAGCTCATCGTTGCTAAAAATTGATTCTGCATCAAGAGTTTGCCCTGTAGCAATAATTACCTGATCGGCATTGATCACAAAAGATTCGTCGCTCTCAACCGGCCGGCGTCGGCCACTTGAATCAAAGGTTCCTAATTTCATTCGAACACAAAGCATTCCGTTTACCTTGTTGTTCTTGAGTAAAATTTCTTTAGGATTTGTAAGAGTTAGCAATTCGATTTTTTCATCTAAAGCAGCATCTATTTCTTCGGCCCAAGCAGGCATCTCGCCCTGAGTACGACGATAAACAATACTCACTTTTTGAGCTCCAAGCCGCACAGCAGTGCGGGCAGCATCAATTGCAGCATTACCTCCTCCCACAACAATAATGTTTTTACCAATTGGAACCGAGCCGCGTAAGTTGTATGTTTGCAAAAACTGAAGTGCATCAACAACCCTTTCGGCATCAATATTTGGAATTTGAGGTTTAAGCCCCTGAGGATTTCCCACGCCAACAAACACAGCCTCATATCCTTGATCACGAAGCGATTGCAGGGTAAAATCTTTACCTAAGGCCATGCCTGTTCTGATATCAACCCCCATGTTTTCGATCATACGGATTTCACGAGCAAGTATTTCGCGTGGTAGTCGGTATGCGGGAATTGTTTGTACCAGCATTCCTCCCGGTCTGTGTTCCGATTCGAAAACTACAGGTTTGTATCCTAATCGTGCTAAAAAGTAGGCACACGATAAACCTGCAGGCCCGGCACCAACGATTGCAATTTTTCGTTGTGCATTTTGTTCGTTTTCGCGCACTTCGGGCAATTGTATCGTAATTTCCTGGTCGGCCATAAACCGTTTTATTCCACGTATTGCAACAGCATCGTCAATTGTAGTTCGACGGCATTTATCTTCGCATGTATGAAAACAAACCCTTGCACAAACAGCAGCAAATGGATTACGCTCGCGATGCAGCCTTAAGGCTTCGGCATATCGTTTTTCGCCGGTTAATGAAACAAATCCCGGCACATCAACACCGGCAGGACATGCACTTTGACAGGGAGCACGCACAAGTTTTGCACACACACCGGCTTCGCATTTATGATCTCGTATGTGCATCTCATACTCGTGTCTGAAATATCGGATTGTTGATAAAACCGGATTTGGAGCTGATTGCCCTAATCCGCACAACGAAGTTTTTTTAATCCAGTTGCCCAAACGCTCAAGACGCTCAATATCGCCCTCAACACCACGTCCGGTAGTAATGCGGTCAAGTATTTCGTACATTCGTTTTGTACCTACCCTGCAAGGAGTACATTTTCCGCAGCTTTCTTCAACAACAAAATCGAGAAAAAACTTAGCCACATCAACCATACAGGTATCTTCGTCCATTGCAACCAAGCCTCCCGACCCCATAATTGCACCCAACTCGTTAAGCGATTCATAATCGAGTGAAACATTGAGATGTTGTTTTGGAATACATCCTCCCGAAGGCCCTCCAATTTGAGCAGCTTTAAACGGTTTTCCACTGCTGGTACCTCCGCCTATATCGTATATTAAGTCGCCCAGTGTGGTACCTACCGGCACTTCATACATGCCTGAGTTTTTAATAGTCCCGGCCAAGGCAAATATTTTAGTACCCCTACTTTTTCCTGTTCCATATTGTGCAAACCAATCACCTCCCTTTTCGATAATTGTGTTAATATTTGCCAGTGTTTCAACATTATTCAAAACAGTTGGCTTGCCCCACAATCCTGATTTAGCAGGAAAAGGAGGACGAGGACGAGGTTCTCCGCGTTTCCCTTCGATTGATGCCATAAGAGCTGTTTCTTCGCCACAGACAAATGCGCCCGACCCCATACGGATATCTAATTCAAAATCGAATTCTGTTCCTAAAATATTTTTCCCAATAAGCCCTAGTTCCCGAGCATCATCAATCGCTTTTGCAAGTCGTTCAATAGCTAAGGGATATTCGGCTCGTACATACACAAATCCACGCGATGCACCAATTGTATAGCCACCAATTATCATTCCCTCAATTACACTGTGAGGATCTCCCTCGAGGGTACTACGATCCATATATGCACCGGGGTCACCTTCGTCGGCATTACAAAGTATATATTTTTGATCGGCAGTTTCATTTTTTGCAAAATTCCATTTCATCCAAGTAGGAAATCCGGCACCTCCACGGCCCCGCAAACCCGATTTTTTTACTTGCTCAAGTACTTCATCGGGAGTATAATTGGTTAACACATTACGCAATGATGTATATCCTCCACTTTCGATATAATCAAAAATTTGTGTAGGATTAATGTTTCCGCATCGCCTGAGAACTATTTTACGTTGACGCGAAAACAGCTTTATATCATTTATATTTTGAATTGCCTTCCCGTCTTCGTCGGAATGATGGAGCAAACGCTCTAAAGGTTTTTTGTTTATCAACTGATGTGTAATCAGGTCATCAATATCGGCAAGTTGTACATTTTGATAAAACACCCCTGATTTTTTCATGAGCATAACCGGCCCTTTTGAACAAGGCCCCATACAACCGGTTGGTTTAATAATAACCCGATGAGAGAGTCCTCGCTTCTCAAGTTGTTTCTCAAGCTCATCTTTAACACTTAAAGCACCACAAGCAATACAGCCTCCGCCGGTACAAACCTGAATTATTTCGGTGGCCTTATCGTGTTGCTTTTTGTATTGATCGGATAGTTTTTGAAATAATTGATCAAATTTTTCGGGAGTGGTAATTTTATTTTTCTCGGTCATTTTTTAACAAGATTAAAGGTGATAAAAAACCAATACAATGTAAGGCCCGGCTTAGTCGAAACTTTTAATAATTTGTGATACGTTGGCAGGTTTTACCCTCTGAAAAGTCTGATCGCCAACCATAACAACAGGAGCCAGTCCACAAGCGCCAAAGCAACGCCCTATTTCGAGTGAAAATTTTCGGTCGGGAGTTGTACCTCCCACAGCAATATTAAGCTCTTTTTGCATAGCTCGTAACACATCCTGTCCGCCACGCACATAACATGCAGTACCCAAACAAATTCTGATTGTATACTTTCCTTTGGGAACAGTTGAAAAATAGGAGTAAAAACCAACAACTCCGGCAACCTCACTATAAGGTATTTTCAATTCTTTACTGATAATTTGCAATGCTTTTTCGGGCAAATAACCAAACAGGTTTTGTGCAGTTTGCAGTACTGGAATTAATGCTCCGGGAATTGTACGCTGCGAACGAACAATGGTTATTAATCGTTCGTAAAGTTCCTCTTCGCTTACATTACTACATGAACAAGCGGATTGAACATCTTCGGAATTATTTGTCATAACTTCTGGTTTTTTGGTAGTTAACAGCTTGTAATTTAACAAGAAAAAACCAAAAAGTCGAATAATAAAATTGAATTTTTAAAAATGGCTTACAAGCCTTTTATAGAAAGAAGATGCAAAAATATTTAAGAAAAAAATACGATCATTTTGTATTCAAAATGAATAAAAAAAAACAGCAGAGACACATATTTAGCGTCTCTGCTGATATAGAATTAATAAACACTTGTCTGCAATAATCACCAATCACAAACAAATTAAAAATAAACAACGTTTCGAAAACAATGAATTTGAAAATAGAGTAACTATAATCCTATCCAAAAAATTTGCAGTTCTGTATATGTTTATAATTTAAAAAACACATCAAATTCAAAGACGAAACATTGCTAAACACCTAAAACTTAACAAAAAAAGACTATGCTTATTTAGTTAATATTCTTTTATTCAATTACCGAATACGGTAAACTTATCCATTCCGATACAGCTTCGTCCCAGCCCTCGTTTTGTTCAAGTACTCCTTCGGAAAGAGTAATTTGCGATTCTGGAATTTTGAAGAAACCTTTAGTTTCGTTGTATCTTTTGATAAATCCAGAATTTTCGTGAAACTTGTATGTTTCGGCATTTCCACGCACTAAAATAGGCTGGCCTACTTGATTGTTTTCAATCACCTCAACATCGCCCCACCGGCGTAAATCGTTGTAGCGCAATGCTTCGAAACAAAGTTCGTAACGGCGCTCTTTCTTCAATATATCGAGAGAATAATCAACCGAAGGCAAATTGGCTCTTTGACGAACACGGTTCAAGCCAGTATTTGTTTCGGTTAGCTCAGAGTGCATAAGCAATACATCGGCAAAACGAATAAGAATGATGTTTTGTGTGAGCCCAAGTTGCTTATCATTTTGTCCGCCGTAAAAATGAGCGTACGATTGATAGAGAGTTCCTTCTTCGCCGTAAGCACCAACTCCGAGATATTTTTTCCCGAACAAACCGGTATTTTCTACTTCTTTAGCAGGATCGCCATCATAATCGGGCAATTCATCGCCCCGATGGCAAATTGAACCTCTGCGACGATAATCATCGGCATAGTCGGGATCATCAGCCCAATCGGTCCATAATTTGTAATTAGCAGGCCCGTTTGAGTATCCTGTTGGAGTAAATGGGAATGTAGCAGAACCTCCTGATTTTCTTGGATTCATATATTCAACAATCCGGTTTGCATATCCTGCAGCCTTACCTGTGAAAGATGCTGTATTTGAGAAACAAAGAGAAAACAAACACTCTTTGTTATTTTCGCCTTCCCACATCAAATCGGTATCCTTAGTATAATTATAATAAGGAGCTGTATATGGATTTGTATAGGGCCATAAATTTCGTTGATCCGAAACTAAATCGTGACCACTGTTATTTATACAATCTTCGAGATGCTTAATAACTTCGGCTTTAGTAACACTTTTATCTGAATTTGCCATAGGCAATTCGGTTTTGTCGTAAAACCCGGTATAAAACAAAAACACACGAGCCAAAAGAGCTTCGGCAGCCCATTTGCTTGCGTGCCCTAATTCAAAATCGGGATATTTAGTATTCGGAAAATATTCAATAGCCTTAACCAAATCGTAAGTTATTTGAGCATAAATTTCTTCGGCAGGTGCTTTGGGTAAATTTTTGGGAGCAGTTTCGATTACAAGAGGTACAGAGCCAAAAAGCTGTACCAGGTCGAAATAATAATATGCACGCAAAAAATGAGATTCACCCAGTAGCTGATTCTTTTTGTTTGCAGTTTTCCATTCCAGCACATTGTCCATTGTTTTTATGGCGCTGTTTGCTCTAAATATGCCACTATACCTGTTTGACCAAATATTTTCGAACGCACTTACTTTTGCATTGAGCAAGCGGTCGGCACTTTGCGCAGTACGGTTACTTGTACTTCCACCACCAAGGCGATCGTCTCCTGCCATTTCGAAAACGAAAATCGGATTATCATCGGGGCTGTTAATTGCATTGTTCATGATACTGTATATTGCAGTAACCATCTGCACGGCATCACTTTCGGTTGCCGGAAAGTTTGAAGTATCCTTTTTGGTTAAATTTTCGGTGTCGAGAAAAGATTCACAACCGGTAAACAAAAGGAGACTTGCTATTATTACATAAAATATTTTTTTCATAACTAACGTCCTCTTTTAAAATACAATATTAATACCACCTAAAACTGTTTTTGGGCTTGGGTAATACCCCACATCGATTCCCGATGCCCAGCTTTTACTATCACCATATCCAACTTCAGGATCGAAGCCTGAATAGTTTGTAATAGTTAACATATTTTGAGCCGATACGTATACTCTGCACTTGCGAAAAGGCAAGCGGTTGAATATGCGTTTGAAATCATATCCTAACGAAATATTCGAAAGTTTCAGGTAATCGGCATCTTCAATATAAATATCAGACAAGTCGTTGAAGTTGGCATCTTTACCATGCGAAAACCGGGGATATCGATTTGTCGATCCCTCTCCGGTCCAGTATTTTGTATATACATCGGTTGTATAATTATGATTGGGGCGGTTCGAAAATTCGCGATAACTTTTTGCAATTTGATGGCCAAAAGCGCCATATGCATTCATCGAAATATCGAAACCTTTATACGACACGTTAAAATTCAATCCTAAAGTAATTTTCGGATGAGGATTTCCAATCATTGTTTTGTCATCGTCATCAAGTATGCCGTCTTCGGTTATATCAACAAAAATTAAATCGCCCG